>JALYIZ010000151.1 GCA_030775505.1 Actinomycetota bacterium
GCCCCGGGCGCCCTGTCACACGTGGCGGGAGGGTGACCGGTGCAGCAGTTCTTCCAGCAGCTCGCCGACGGGGTCGTCCTCGGCGCGTTGTACGGACTGATCGCGCTCGGCTACACCATGGTCTACGGCATCATCCAGCTGATCAACTTCGCGCACGGTGAGATCTTCATGGTGGGTGCGTTCGGCGGACTGACGCTCTACGCGTACGTGCTCCCCGCCGGGACGCCCACCCTCGTCGCCCTGCCCCTCGTGCTCATCGCGGCGATGGCGAGCAGTGCCCTGGTCGCGGTCATCGTGGAGCGGCTGGCCTACCGGCCGCTGCGCAACGCACCCCGGCTCGCCCCCCTGATCACGGCCATCGGCGTCTCGATCGCGCTGCAGGAGGCCGCCCGGGTGTTCTACCCCGGGGCCAACCGCGGCCGCCCCTTCCCCGACCTGTTCCCCCAGGGTGAGCTCTCGATCGGCGGCGTCTCCCTGTCCTACGTCAAGATCTTCGTGATCGTCCTGGCCCTGGTGCTGATGGTCGCGCTGCAGACCTTCGTGTTCACGTCACAGACCGGGCGCGCGATGCGGGCCACCTCGCAGGATCCGGACACAGCCCGGCTGATGGGCATCGACATCGACCGCGTGATCGTCACGACCTTCATCCTCGGCGCGGTCCTCGCCGGCGCAGCCGGTGTCCTGCAGGGGATGATCACCAGCACGATCGACTTCCACATCGGCTTCATCGCGGGCCTGAAGGCGTTCACCGCGGCCGTACTCGGTGGCATCGGGAACATCCGTGGCGCGGTCCTCGGCGGGTTCGTGCTCGGCGTCGTGGAGGCCCTGGCCACCCAGTACGTGCCCAACGGCTCGGCGCTCAAGGACGCCTTCGCCTTCTTCGTCCTCGTCCTCGTCCTGCTGCTGCGCCCCACCGGCCTGCTGGGCGAGAGCGTCCGGGCCCGGGCATGAACGTTCCGCCACCACCCCGGGACCTGCGCACCAGCAGGGTGCTCGCGGCCGCCGCGGCCGTTCTCATCGTCGCCGGGGTGCTGATGCCCTGGGCCGACTTCGCTGGCTTCCCCGGGAAGATGACCCTGGCCGGCTATCCGGGTGGCGCGCGGGCCTACTGCCTGGTGCTTGCGCTCGGCTACCTGCTCGTCGCCCTGCCCGTGCCGCAGCGCCGCCGTGCGGGGCTCGCGACGGCGGTGGGCCTGCTCGTGGTCACGGTCCAGACGGCGTTCGCCATCGCGCACGACGGCGGCGGGCTCAGCCACCTGGCTGTGGGGGCCTGGACGACGTTGCTGGGCGCGGGAGCCGGACTGGCCGCGATGGTCGTGCACCCCGATGACACCCGCCCCTCCCGGGACAGCTGGCCGCGGCTGCCCGCCGCGGTGGAGCTGGGAGCAGTGATCGGCGGACTCGTGGGGGCGTTCGTCCTCCTGGTGTTCTCTTTGACCGTCGACGACGGCGGGCAGTTCGTCGCGCTGTCCGTCACCGTCGCCGCGGTCCTGCTGGCCTGGCGGGCGCTGGGGGCGTTCGACTTCCTGTCCGAGATGTACCGCCGACGGCACACCGCCACCTTGCTGGTGATGGCCGTCGCGGCACTGGTCTTCCCGTTCACCCAGGGCGGGAGCTCGTACTGGCTGCGGGTCGGCGCCAACATCGGGGTGTTCGCCGCCGCCGCCATCGGGCTCAACATCGTGGTCGGCCTGGCGGGCCTGCTCGACCTGGGCTACATCGCGTTCTTCGGCATCGGCGCCTACGTGGCCGCGCTCTACGGCAACGCGGGACTCGGGCCCTCGCGAGGACACCTGCCGTTCCTGCTGATCGTCGTCCTGGGGGCGCTGGTGTCGGGCGTCATCGGGGTCCTCATCGGCGCGCCGACCCTGCGGCTGCGCGGGGACTACCTCGCGATCGTGACGCTGGGCTTCGGGGAGATCTTCCGGCTGCTGGTCAACACCTACGACACCTACACCGGCGGGCCTAACGGGCTGTCCAACATCCCGGACCTCAAGGCCGGCGCGTTCGACCTCGGGCAGCCGCACGTCGTCTTCGGTGTCGAGCTCGCCGGCTTCGCCAACTACTACTTCGTCGAGCTCGTGCTGGTCGTCGTGTTCATGTTCGTGTTCTCGCGCCTCAACGACAGCCGCATCGGGCGGGCCTGGGTCGCGATCCGTGAGGACGAGCTCGCCGCCGCCTCCATGGGCATCAACACGGTCTCCATGAAGCTGCTCGCGTTCGGCCTCGGGGCCACTCTCGCCGGCGCCGCTGGCACCGTCCAGGCGCACGTCGCGACGCAGGTGAGCCCCGACTCGTTCATCTTCCTCAAGTCGGTCCTGCTCCTGGCCGCCGTGGTCCTCGGCGGTATGGGCACGGTTCCCGGTGCGGTCGTGGGGAGCGCCCTGCTCATCGCGGTCCCGGAGAAGTTGCGAGCCCTGGGCAGCTACCAGCTGCTCATCTTCGGTCTGGCCCTGGTCATCGTGATGCGCTTCCGTCCCGAGGGTCTCATCCCCAGCCGCCGCAGGCAGCGCGAATTCCACGAGTCGGACGGCGAGGCCGACGCGCTGTCGGCACCGCCGGGACGGGACGGCCACTGATGGCGGTCCTGTCCGCGCGCGGGGTGAGCAAGCGCTTCGGCGGACTGACGGCTGTGTCGTCGGTCGACCTCGACGTCGCGGAGGGCGAGATCGTCGGCATCATCGGTCCGAACGGTGCGGGGAAGACCACGTTCTTCAACTGCCTGACCGGGCTTGAGACGCCGACGGAGGGGACTGTCGAGCTGGGCGGCGCGCCGCTCACGGGCCGACCCGACCAGGTCACGAGGGCGGGCGTGGCACGCACCTTCCAGAACATCCGGCTGTTCCCGAACATGACCAGCCTCGAGAACGTGCTGGTGGGCGAACACACCCACATCAAGGTCGGCGTCCTGTCCGCTGTGCTGCGCGGTCCGCGCTACGGCCGGGAGGAGCGCGCTGCCGAGTCCCGGGCCCGCGAGCTGCTGGCGTTCGTCGGGCTGAGTGGGTCGGCGGGGGAGCTCGCGCGCAACCTGTCCTACGGCGACCAACGCCGCCTCGAGATTGCCCGGGCCCTGGCGACGAGGCCGCGCCTGCTGCTCCTCGACGAGCCCACAGCCGGGATGAACGCCACCGAGACCTCCGCCGCGGGGGACCTCGTCCGCGCCATTCGTGCCGACGGGACCGCGATCGTGCTCATCGAGCACGACATGCGCTTCGTGTTCGGGCTCTGCGACCGTGTCGCGGTTCTCGTGCAGGGGGCGAAGCTGACCGAGGGGACGCCCGCGCAGGTGCAGTCTGACCCCCGGGTGATTGCCGCCTACCTTGGCGAGGCACCGGGAGGGGCCGGTCAGGACGCGGGAGGAGGTGACGGATGAGCCTGCTCGAAGTGCGCGACCTGCGGGTGTCCTACGGGCGCATCGAGGCCGTAAAGGGGATCAGCCTCGACGTCCCGGAGGGGACAGTCGTCACCCTCATCGGAGCCAACGGAGCGGGCAAGACGACGACCCTGCGGACGCTGTCCGGGTTGCTGCACCCGACCGCCGGGGAGGTGGTGTTCGACGGTCGGCGGCTCGACCGGCTCCCGGCCCACGACATCGTCGCGCTCGGCGTCGCCCACGTCCCGGAGGGCCGGCGGATCTTCCCCCTCATGACCGTGGAGGAGAACCTCGAACTCGGTGCCTACAGCCGGGGCCGGCTCGGGCCGGAGGTCCGGCGGGACATCGACGGGGTCTTCGGCAGGTTCGACCGGCTGGCAGAGCGCCGGGAGCAGAAGGCCGGCACGCTCTCCGGCGGCGAGCAGCAGATGCTGGCGATGGGGCGGGCGCTGATGAGCCGGCCCCGGCTGCTGATGCTCGACGAGCCGTCCATGGGACTCGCCCCGCTCATGATCGCCACGATCTTCGCGACGATCCAGGAGCTCAAGGAGCAGGGCACGACGATCCTGCTGGTGGAGCAGAACGCCCGCGCGGCCCTGGGCCTGGCTGACACCGGTTACGTGCTCGAGACCGGCGAGGTCGTCCTGAGCGGGCCGGGAGCCGACCTGCTCGACGACGAGGACGTCCGCAAGGCCTACCTGGGAGAGGACTGACCCCGGGGCTGACCCCGGGGCTGGCCCCGGGGCTGGCGACGGGGCTGGTGACGGGCTGGCGACGGGGCTGGTGACGGGCTGGTGACACGGGCCCGGGACCGCCTTTGGCTCCGTCCGGGTCTTCCCCGACCCCAGGCGTTCTCTACTCGGCGGCCCCCGGACCCTGCCAGCGCAGGACCCTAGACCTCTGCCAGAGATGCAGTCAACGCAGGGTCGCCACGAGCGCGGTCAAGGCCGGGGCGGCGACGAGTGCCGGGAGCAGGTTGCCCACGGGGACAGCTCGGACGGACAGCAGGCGCAGCCCCACGCCGAGGAGCAGCACCCCGCCCGTCGCAGTCATCGCCGCGAGCGGACCGGCCGGCAACAGCCCGCCCAGCAGGACCGCCAGCAGGGTTAGACCACCCTGCACCACCGCGACCGAGACGGCGGAGGCGGCCACGCCCCACCCCAGGGAGGCAGCGAACGCCAGCGCGGCGAACCCGTCCAGGGTGCTCTTGAGCGCGAGCTGGTCGATGCCGCGGCCGAGCCCGTCCGACAGGGATCCGAGCACCGTGAGCGGGCCGACGCAGAAGACCAGCGATGCGGTCACGAAACCCTCGACGAAGCGGTCGCGGGCCGCACCGCCGCGCGCGGACAGCCGGCGCTGCAGTCCTGCCCCAGCCGACTCCAGGCGGTCCTCCAGACGCAGGAACGAGCCCACGATCCCTCCGATGAGGACGGCTCCGAGGACCACCAGCAGGAGGCCTCCGGCGCCCACGGCGCGGGCGAACGCCGGGTCGCCCAGCGCGGCCGCGTTCAGCCCGCCGATCACGAGGGTGACCAGCCCCAGCCCGTCGGTCACGGTCCGCCGGGTCTGTTCGGGCAGGCGGCCGCGCAGCAGGACCCCGAGGCCGGAACCGGCCAGCACGGTGACGACGTTCAGGGCCGTCCCGGCACCGCGCACCACCGATCGTCCCCCTTCGCGGCGCCGGCCGGCAGGGATACGCTGGCTGGATTCCGGGGGGGAGCCTAGGCGGTCCCCCGGCGTGCCGACCCAGCCCCGTCAGCGATGACAGGGGGCACATGCACCACCGACCTCCGGGAGCCGAGCATGGCCTGGACCTCCGTTCGCGTGCGTCCGGCGACCGTTGACGACCTGCCAGCCCTTCTCGCGTTCGGCGACGAGCTCCGTGACCAGCTGCTGCCCGCGAGTGACGTCACCGCCCGCGGCCGCCAGGGGGCTCCCCAGGGCCGGCCGGCGCTGGAGGCGCGGTACCGCGAGGCCCTCACCGACCCGCAGCGCTACCTCGTGCTGGCCGTCGGGGACGACGAGGAGCCCCTCGGGATGGCCCTGTTCACCGTGGCCACAGCCAATGCCCTGCTCGACATCCCCGCGGTCCACATGAGCCACGCCGTCGTCGCCGACCGGCACCGACGCCGGGGCGCGGGCAAGGCACTTGTGGCCGCGGCGGCCGCGTTCGCGGAGGACCGGGGGCTCGACCAGCTCGTCGTCTCGGTGCATCCGGGATCACGGGAGGCCAACCGCTTCTTCGCCCGGCTCGGCTT
>JALYIZ010000152.1 GCA_030775505.1 Actinomycetota bacterium
ATGCGGCGTAGCGCTCCCTGACGGGCGCGAGCACGTCGACGACCGCCTCCGCGACCGCGGCCTTGAAGTCCCCGTAGCCCTTCCCGGCGAACGCCGCCTCCAGCTCTGGTACCGCGGTACCGGTCACGGCGGACAGGATCGTCAGCAGGTTGGTGATCCCCGGCTTGTCGGGCGAGGCGACGACCTCCCGGCCGGTGTCCGTCACCGCGCTGCGCACCTTCTTCGTCAGGGTCGCCGGGTCGTCGAGGACCCACAGCGTGCCGGCGCCGCCGATGGTCTTGCTCATCTTGCGGGCCGGGTCCTGCAGGTCCTTGATGCGTTCGGCGGCCGCTGCGCGGTAGGGGGCGGGCACGGTGAACGTCGCCCCGTAGCGTGCGTTGAACCGCTGGGCGAGGTCCCGGGTCAGCTCCAGATGCTGGCGCTGGTCCTCCCCCACGGGCACGGCATCCGCCTGGTACATCAAGATGTCGGCGGCCTGCAGCACGGGATAGGTGAACAGGCCGACGGAGCCGCCGCCCTTGTCCTTGAACTGCGTCATCCGGCTCGCCTCGCCGAAGCCGGTGAGGCAGCCGAGGACCCAGCCGAGCTCGGCGTGCTCCGGGAGGTGGCTCTGGGCGAACACCGCGCTCCGCGCCGGATCAACCCCCATCGCCAGCAGCTCGGCCGCCGACCCTCGGGTCCGCGCCCGCAGGTGCTCCGGCTCCGGGGTCTCGATCAGCGCATGCAGATCCGCGAGGAAGAAGAAGCACTCGTTCTCGTCCTGCATCGTGGCCCAGGTGCGCACTGCACCGAGGTAGTTGCCGAGCTGGAAACCGACGCCAGTGGGCCGGATGCCGCTGAGCACACGCGGTCGTGACATGGGGTGCATCCTCGCACCCCCCTCTCAGGAGAGCATGCCCCGCAGCACGTCTGCCTCCTTGGCCATGACCTTCTCGGCCATCTCCGCGATGAAGGACTCCGCCTTGCCGCCGACGAGCGGGATGCTGACCTTGGCGGTGCCTTCGTTGACCTGCCGTGAGCCGGTCGCGGTGGGCTCGAGCCGGACGGTCCCCCGCACGTCCCCGGGCGAACCGGGGATCTCCAGCGTCCACGTACCCCTGCGGACGCCGTCGCCGGCCGCCGGCTCCCAGTCGTCGGTTTGGGTGACCCGGCCGTCCTTGGGGAGAAACCGGGCCAGGAAGCCTGGCACGCCGCTGGGCAGCGCCCGCGAGACGACCATCGTGACTCCGCCGTCGGGGCGTTCGTCGCGGCGCACCAGGGTGCTGCCGTCACCGAGCTGTTCGGCCTTCGCCGCCGCCCAGCCCTCCGTAGAGATGGCGGCGAAGGCCTCCTCCACCGTGCCCGGCAGGTCGAACGAACCCCGGATGTCCCTGCTCATGACGCCTCCCTGCTCTCGTCCTTGCCCTGGACCCGGATAACGGGTGTCACCCGGACCCGGGCGATGCGGCGACCGTCGAGCTCACAGACCTCGAGCCGGTGGTCAGCCACCTCGACCGCCTCGCCCGTACGCGGCACGTGCCCGAGTGTTGCCATGACATACCCCGCGAGGGTCTCGTAGGGCCCCTCCGGGATGCGCACACCGGTCTGCTCGTACACCTCGTCGAGGTTGAGCAGTCCGTCGGCCTCGACCTCTCCGCCGGACAGGCGCAGCGCCTCGTCCCCGGGGACGTCGTACTCGTCCCGGATCTCCCCCACGACCTCCTCGATGAGGTCCTCCAGGGTCACGATCCCCGCCGTGCCGCCGTACTCGTCGACGACGATGGCCAGGTGGTGGCCCTCGCGCCGCATCTCTGACAGCGCGGGCAGGACCCGTTTGGTCCCGGGTAGCAGCTTCACCTCCCTGGCCACGTCACCGACCTTCAGGCCGCGGGCCTTGCCGGGGGTGAGCAGCAGGTCGCGTACGTGCACGAATCCGATGACGTCGTCCTGCGAGCCGCGCACGACCGGGTAGCGCGAGTGGGGCTGGTCCGACGTGGCCCGGGCCGCCCTGCTCACCGCGGTGGCGGCGTCCAGGAAGGCGACCTCGGTGCGCGGGATCATCACCTCGCGCAGCTGGCGCTCGCCGGCGGCGAACACCTCGTCGATGAGCTTGCGTTCGTCCTTGGTGAGGGACTCGTGCGAGGCGACCAGGCCGCGCAGCTCCTCCTCGGTGATGGCCTGTCGCCGCGCGCCGGGGTCGGCGCCGAGCAGTCGCACCACGACGTCGGTGCTCCTGCTGAGCAACCAGATCACCGGGCGCATGGCCTGGGCGAACCCGTCGACGAAGGCAGCCAGTGCCAGAGCGGTGCCCTCCGCGCGTTGGAGGCCCAGGCGCTTGGGCACCAGCTCGCCGAGCACGATCGCCACGTAGCTGATGACAAGGGTGATCAGCACGAGGGCCAGCAGGTCGGCCAGGCCGGAGGACAGCCCCGCCCGCTGCAGCACGGGCTTGAGGTGGCTCGACAGCCGCGCCTCCCCGAACGCCGCGGACATGAACCCGGCGAACGTCACGCCGATCTGGGCCGCTGCAAGGAAGCGGTTGGGCCTTGCCGAGAGGTGGGCCAGGCGCTGCCCGCGCCGCCCGCGGCCGGCCAGCGCCTTCACCTGGCTCTCCCGCAGGGAGACCATCGCGATCTCGCCGGCCACGAAGACCGCGCCGAACCCGATGAGGAGCAGGATCAGCCCGATGCTGACAAGAACGTCGGTCACGGCGCGCCGGCCGGTGGCTGGCGCGCCCCGCTACTCGGGGGGTGGTGCACGGCGGCAGCCTAGGGCTTGTGGTCTCAGCCGCTCTGGACTGCCTTCTGCAGGTTCTCGTCGATACTGGCCAGGAACTCCTGCGTCGTCTGGTGCGGCTGCTCGGGCGAGATGAGGAGTGCGAGGTCCTTCGTCATCGCGCCCCCTTCCACCGTCTGGACGCAGACCCGCTCCAGCGTCTGCGCGAACGCGGTCACCTCGGGCGTCCCGTCCATCTTCCCGCGGTAGGCCAGCCCCTGCGTCCACGCGAAGATGGAGGCGATCGGGTTGGTCGAGGTCGGCTTGCCCTGCTGGTGCTGGCGGTAGTGCCGCGTGACGGTGCCGTGCGCCGCCTCGGCCTCCACGGTCTTGCCGTCGGGCGTCATCAACACACTTGTCATGAGGCCGAGCGACCCGAAGCCCTGGGCGACCGTGTCGGACTGCACATCGCCGTCATAGTTCTTGCAGGCCCAGACGTAGCCGCCCTCCCACTTCATCGCCGCGGCCACCATGTCGTCGATCAACCGGTGCTCGTAGGTGATGCCCGCGGCCGCGAAGTCCGACGCGAACTCGGTCTCGAAGACCTCGGCGAACAGGTCCTTGAACCGCCCGTCGTAGGCCTTGAGGATCGTGTTCTTCGTGCTGAGGTAGACGGGCATCCCGCGGTCGAGGCCGTAGCGCATGGAGGCCCTCGCGAAGTCGCGGATGGACTCGTCGAGGTTGTACATCGCCATCGCCACGCCCCCACCGGGGAAGTCGAAGACGTTGAGTTCGAGGGGTTGCGCCCCGTCCGCGGGCGTGAAGCTCAGCGTGAGAGTCCCTGCGCCCGGCACCACCAGGTCTGTGGCCCGGTACTGGTCACCGAACGCGTGACGACCGATGACGATCGGCTTCGTCCAGCCCGGGACCAGGCGGGGGATGTTGGAGATCACTATCGGCTCGCGGAAGATCACCCCGCCGAGGATGTTGCGGATGGTCCCGTTCGGGGACTTCCACATCTTCTTCAAGCCGAACTCCGCGACACGCGCCTCGTCTGGCGTAATGGTGGCGCACTTGACCCCGACCCCGTACTGCTTGATCGCCTGGGCCGCGTCCACCGTGACCTGGTCGTCCGTTGCGTCACGGTGTTCGATGCCGAGGTCGAAGTACTTCAGGTCCACATCGAGGTAGGGCAGGATCAGCTGCTCCTTGATGAACGACCAGATGATGCGGGTCATCTCGTCGCCGTCGAGCTCGACGACGGGGTTGTCGACCTTGATCTTGGTACTGGGGGTTGCCATGCGGAGCGGGCCCTCTTCTCGTGGCGTCGTGCCTCGTGGGTGGGTGGTTCTGCTAGAGCGCCTGGACGTCGGCCTGCTTGGTGCGGACGGCCTCGGCAGCCTCGCGCAGCGCCGCAAGCTCACTGTCGGTGAGGTCGCCCTCGACGACCTTGCGGACGCCGCCCTTGCCCAGCTCCGCCTCAACCCCGAGGTACACACCCTCGATCCCGTACTGGCCGTCCACCCAGGCGCAGACCGGCATGACGGCCCCTGAGTCCTCGATGACAGCCTTCGCCATGCGGGCGGCCGCTGCGCTCGGGGCGTAGTAGGCCGACCCGGTCTTGAGCAGGGCCACCACCTCAGCGCCGCCGTTGCGCGTGCGGGCCACCAGCTCCTCGACCTTGTCCGGCGGCAGCAGGCCGGCCAACGGCTTTCCGTCCACCGTGCAGCGGCTGGGCACCGGCACCATCGTGTCGCCGTGCGAGCCGAGGGTGAGGGTCCGCACCGAACCCACAGGGACGCCGAGCTCCTCGGCGACGAAGTGGGTGAACCGGGCGGTGTCGAGCATCCCCGCCTGACCGATGACCTTGCTCTTGTCGAACCCGCTGGCCAGCTGGGCGAGCGCCGTCATCTCGTCCAGCGGGTTGGAGACGACGATCAGCACGGCGTCCGGCGAGTGCTTGGCGATGTTCTCCGCGACTCCGCGCACGATGCCCGCGTTGACTTCGATGAGGTCCATGCGGCTCATCCCCGGCTTGCGAGGCAGGCCGGCCGTGACCACGACGACATCCGAGCCGGCCGTCGCCTCGTAGCCGCCGCCGTCCGCAGTGGTGGTCGCTCCGATGACCTTGGTCTCGAACCCCTCGATGGGACGGGACTGGTTGAGGTCGAGCGCGAGTCCTTCGGGCTTGCCCTCGACGATGTCGGTCAGCACGACCGTCTCGAACAGGTCGTACTCGGCGAGCCTCTGTGCGGTGGTGGAGCCGTAGAAGCCGGCCCCCACGACGGTGACCTTGCCGCGACGTGCCATCGGTGCTGCTCCGCTCTGCGTGGACCATCAGGTGCGGAAAGGGTACGAGGTCCGGGGTTCGGCGGATGCGGCGGTCAGCCGGTGGGGATGATCCCCGCCAGCAGCACCAGTGCGAAGCCCAGGACGAGGAGCACCGCAGCGTCGAAGGCACGGCCGCGAACCACCAGGAGGCCGGCCTGACGGGCGGGCAGTGTCAGGCGAAGTGCCGCCCCGAGCAGCACACCGAGTCCCACCAGCTCCACACCGGTACGCCAGTGGTGCATGCCCGTGAGCAGGAGGCCCGCAACGACCAGGCCGAGGGTGGCCAGCACCGGCAACTCGAGCACCCGCGGGGCGCGAGGCGGGGGCGGGCTGGCCGCATCGTCCGTCGACAGGCTCACGGGTTGGTGGTCCCGGGTCGGGCCAGCGGCGGCTCTCGACCGCTCAGCACGGCCACCGCGAGCTCCGCCTGGGCGGCCCGTACCAGGACGTGGTCGGTCGTGAAGCCGGCGATCGACGTGAAGGGGATCTGCGCCCCGGCGAGCCGGGTCGCGACGTCAGCCAGGAACCCGACCTGCTCCCAGGGCAGCGGCCCCGCGAAGGTCACCCTCCGCCAGCCGTGCTCGACAG
>JALYIZ010000153.1 GCA_030775505.1 Actinomycetota bacterium
ACGGCGTGTCGCCGGGGCGGCCGCCTGTGCACGGTCGTCCACCGGCCGACCGCCTGCCTGTGGGCGGCCGGGAGGGGCACAGCGCTGTCCCCACCGTGCGGTGGGCATCGGCGACCCGCCCTACCCCGATCATCTGGGCGGCTGTCCGCAGCGACACCCCACGCGCGGCCGCCAGCGCGGACACGTCCGCGTAGGCCCGCTCCATGAGAATCTTCATCTTGTCGTTGACCTCGTCCTCGGACCAGAAGTACGCCTGCAGGTCCTGGACCCACTCGAAGTACGAGACGGCGACCCCGCCCGAGTTGGCGAGGATGTCGGGGACCACGACGATCCCCTTGTCCTCGAGAATCGCGTCACCGTCCGGTGTGGTCGGGCCGTTCGCGCCCTCCACGATGAAGCGGGCGGTCACCCGCGGCGCGTTGTCCTCGTGGATCACGCCCTCGAGTGCGGCCGGGACGAGGATGTCCACGTCGAGCTCGAGCAGGTCCTCGTTGCTGATCGCGTCGGTCCCGGGATAGCCCACGACGGACTCCGCGCCGCTGCGCAGGTGACGCAGCAACGCCGCTGGATTCAGGCCGTGCGAGTTGTAGACGCCGCCTTTGACGTCGGAGACCGCGACCACCCGGCAGCCCGCGTCGTGCAGGTACTGCGCCGCGAGCCCACCCACTTTGCCGAACCCCTGCACCGCGACCGAGGCTCCCCGGTGGTCGACACCGGCCTCCTTCAGGGCGGAGAACGCGGCGTACATCACCCCGCGCGACGTCGCCCCACCGCGGCCCTCGGACCCGCCGATGCTCACCGGCTTGCCGGTGACGACGCCGGTCACGGTGTAGCCGGCGTGAATGGAGTAGGTATCCATCATCCAGGCCATCGTCTGCTCGTCGGTGCCGACGTCGGGGGCCGGGATGTCCTTCTCCGGACCGATGATCGGGCTGATCTCGCTGGCGTACCGCCGGGTGACGCGCTCGAGCTCGTTGCGCGAGAGCAGGCGCGGGTCGACGGCCACCCCGCCCTTCGCCCCCCCGTACGGGATCCCGATCAGGGCGCACTTCCACGTCATCCACATGGCGAGGGCCCGAACCTCGTCCAGGTCGGTCGCGGGGTGGAAGCGGACGCCGCCCTTGGCTGGGCCGCGCGAGAGGTTGTGCTGCACCCGGTAGCCCTGCAGGACCTGCAGCGTGCCGTCGTCGCGCCGCAGCGGGACGGCCACGGTCATCGAACGACGCGGGGTGGCCAGCAGGTCGTGCAGGCCGTCGTCGAGTCCGAGCTGCTTCACCGCCTCCGCGAGCTGGTGCAGGGCGCTGTCGAGCGCGGACATGCGTGCGGACACGCGCAGGCTCCTCGAACGAACGGCCCCCCGCGTCCCCGTTGACGCGGCGGGCACCCGGGCCGGCGCTGGACGCCACCCGGGTTCGCCCTGGAGGATGCCACGGCGCGGCGGCAGGAGTCCGGGCGCCGGGCACGAAAAGTGCCCTGACCCCTCACCTGGAGCGCCATGCCCGCGGCCCGCCCGTTCACCCGTCTCGTCCTGCCGGTCGCCCTGGCTCTGCTCGGAGCCGCCCTGACCAGCTCGGCGCGGGCGACCCCGGTGCCGGTCGCGATCCCGGCATCAGCCGCGACCTTCGCGTCGTCCAACGTCCACCACCTCGGCACCATCCCCCTCGACGGCTCCGGCGTCTCGATGCGCATCGTGAAGGTGGGCGCCCAGGTCCGGGCCTTCGTGAGCGGCACCGCCGGCTTGTCCATCTATGACGCGACCGACCCGGCAACGCCGACGCTGCTCGGTCACCTGCCGATCTACAACTGGGAGAACGAGGACATCGCAGTCTCCCAGGACGGCAGCACGGCGATCCTGACGGAGTTCGACGGCCAGCTCTACCTGCACGTGATCGACGTCAGCAACCCGCTGCTGCCGACCCTGAAGGGGACGCTGCCGCTGCAAGCCTCGCACACCGCCGAGTGCGCCGACCGGCACTGCAACTACCTGTTCGGCTCCGAAGGACAGACCTTCGACATCCGCGACCGCGCGCACCCCACCCAGCTGGCAACCGGCTGGGGCGACCTGACCGGTGCCGGCCGCGGCCACAACCTGCACCAGGACGCCGCCGGGATCTGGACCTCCGACACCGACCCGCTCGTCGTGTTCAAGGAGACGCCGGACCCGCTGCACCTGACCGTCCTCACGCACGGGCCGATCTCACTGAACACCGCCTACCAGCACAACAACATCCGGCCGCGCGCGAACCGCTACCACCCCCGCATGCCTGGCGAGTCCCTCGGCGGCCCGCTGCGTCCCGGTGAGCTGCTGCTCGGCGAGGGCGAGACCAACGAACAGCCGTCGTGCAGCGGCGGCAGCGGCGCCTTCGCAACCTGGTCCATGGCCGGCTTCGACCGTGGTGTCCCGATGCAGCAACTGCACGTCCTTCGCCCGGTCCAGGGCACCTACGCCGACGGCAACGCCGCCGTGAACGCCCTGGGCTGCTCCGGCCACTGGTTCAGCCAGAAGGACGCCCGCGACGGCTCGATCCTCGTGGCCGCCGCCTGGTACGAGCACGGCACCCGGTTCCTCAAGGTCAACCCGCGCACCGGCACCATCGGTCAGGTCGGCTGGTTCCAGCCGGTCCGCGGCTCCACGTCCGCCGCCTACTGGTTCCCGGGCACCGACTACGTCTGGTCGGTGGACTACCACTCGGGCATCGACATCCTGCGCTTCGACCAGGCAGCTGCGATCCCCACGGTCGCGCAGACCAACGCGTCCTGGCTGGCCGTAGGGCAGGACGCCTTCTCCTCGGCCCTCCGTCAGCTGTGCCGCGCCGGTGCCCGCGCCACGGCTGTCGACCACGCCAGGGTGAGCGCCGCGTTCACCCATCTTCATCTTTAACGCCACCACTCGCGGGCCTGCCCGGGCAGGATCCCCCCTGCGCGCGTCGAACCTGCCCGGCATGCTCACCCGTCGCGCCCTCGTCCCGCTGGCCGCCGCGGCCCTCGCCGGTGTCTACCCGATCGCCGCGAGCGGCAGCAGCATCCATGCGGCCGTCCGCTTCCGCAACGTCGTCCTGGCCTCCCAGGGTAACTACGGCGAGCCCTCCTTGGCCCTGGCGCCGGACGGCCGGCACGTCGCGGTCTGCGTGCCCGGCGGGGGCGGGACGAAGGTCTGGTGGTCCGGCGACGACGGCCACACCTTCGGCACAACCGCGACGACGAGCAACAACGGTGGTGGCGACTGCGAGCTGGACTTCCTGCCCAACGGCACGCTGCTCAACGCCGACCTCGAGGTCACCGACAGCAACGTGAAGGTCTCGAAGGACTTCGGCAAGACGTTCGACGGCGGTCGCCCGGTGGGGGTCGAGCAGGACCGGCAGTGGTTCGCCCACTCTCCGGACGGCAAGACCGCCTACCTCGTGTACCACGACTTCGCCGCCGAGGGTGAGTTCTTCGCGCGCAGCACCGACGGCGGGTTGACGTGGCCGGCGGCGGATGGTGCCAACCCGGTCAACGGCGCCGACCAGGTCGCTCCCGGAACCGCCGTCACGCCCGCGCAGGGCGGCAGCCCTGCCTCGATCGTCGACCAGGGCGGGAACACCTTCAGCGGTCCCATGCTGATCAGCCCGGACGGTCGCGACAGCTATGTCGTGTACTCGATCTCCGACATCGGCAGCAATGCGAAGTCGGCGACCCCTCCGTACGGTCCGACGCGAGGCATCATCGTCGCCCACAAGTCCGCCGAGGCAGCGGCGTTCACCAATAAGTACGCGGTGACGAGCAACAACGGTGAGGTCAATGGAGCGATCTTCCCGTGGGGGACGATCGACAAGGCCGGAAACGTCTATCTGCTGTACAACTCCGACCTTGGCTCGCCCGGCCACTTCCACACCTACTACAAGGTGTCGAAGGACAAGGCGGCAACCTGGTCCGCACCGGTGAAGGTCGACGACGCTCCGCTGGACCGTGGCGCGCAGCTCTACTCGACTGGGATGGCCGGCGCGAACGGCGTCCTCGACATGGCCTGGTACGGCACCGACAACGGCGCCAATCCCGGCGACAAGACGTCGACGTGGAAGGTCCACTTCGCGCAGATCCGCAACGCCACGTCCGCCCACCCGCAGATCACCCGGGCCATCGTGAGCCCCGGGAACATCCACGCGGGCGACATCTGCCTGAACGGGCTGCTGTGCACGGTCGGCGGGGACCGCAGCCTGCTCGACTTCTTCGAGCTCGCCATCGGCAAGGACGGCATGGCCTACATCGCCTACGCCAACAACGCGGGTTTCGGCCAGCACCCCTCCACTGGCCTCACGGCCCCCGTCACGCACGCCGTCGTGAAGAACGGGCGGGTCGTTTTCGCCAAGCAGACCAGCGGGCGCAGCGCCTGGTCGAAGTAGCCGATCCCATGTCGGATTCCGGGCCACACGCGGCCCGGCCGCACATGCCGGGATACGGACTGAAGGGTGCGGACGAGGGCAGCGGGTTGCTGTCGTGGGCGGCAGTCGCGCCGATGGTCGCGGCCTCGCACGACTACTGGCTCGCCACGACCTACCCCGACGGCCGGCCGCACGTGATGCCGGTGTGGGGCGTGTGGGACGGCAGCTACCTGTGGTTCAGCTCGTCGGTGCAGTCGCGCAAGGTGCGCAACCTGCACCGCGACCCCCGGTGCGTGGCCACCACGGACGACGCGCTCGACCCGGTGGTCCTGGAGGGGACGGCGTCGTTCATCGCCGAGCCCGACGGGATCGCGCATTTCCTCGGGCTGCTCAACGCCAAGTACCGCACCAGCTACGGCCTGGATTTCCTGGACCCGGCGAAGAACGCCTGCGTCCGGATCCGGCCGGTGACGGCGTTCGCGCTGCTGGCCTCGGACTTCACCGGGTCACCAACGCGCTGGACCTTTCCCTAGGGGCTCGGGCTGTCCCGGCCCGGCCGATAGGGTCAGCCTCCGGCCCCGACCTGCGAGGTAGGCGTGCAACAGCTCACCGGTCTTGATGCGGCGTTTCTCGCCATGGAGACACCGTCAGTGTTCGGCCATGTCGCAAGCGTGTGCCTGCTCGACCCGTCGACCGCCCCGGAGCCACTCACCCTCGAGCGGCTCACCCGGCATATCGAGTCCCGGCTGCACCTGATCCCCCCCTTCCGCCGTCGGCTGGTCGAGGTCCCCCTCGGGCTGGACCAGCCGTACTGGATCGAGGACCCCGACTTCGACATCGAGTACCACGTCCGAGAGCTCGGCCTGCCCGCACCCGGCGACGACCGGCAGCTCGCGGAACAGGCGGCGCGGCTGC
Organism: Actinomycetota bacterium; assembly: GCA_030775505.1. The sequence continues at coordinate 5,277 of JALYIZ010000153.1, forward strand.
ATGCGCGAGCGCTCGACCGGCGCCGCCCGCTGTGGGAGCTGTACCTGATCCACGGAGTCGAGGGAGGACGGCAGGCGGTCTACAGCAAGGTGCACCACGCCGCGATCGACGGCGTCTCCGGCAACGACCTGCTCACCGCCCTGCTCGACCTCTCGCCGGAAGGCCGGGAGATGGGGACCCCTCCCGACTGGGAGTGCGACCCGGAGCCCAGCAGTGCGGGCATGCTCGCCCGCAGCGCGTTCTCGCTGGCCGGGCATCCGCTGCGCGCGGCACGGATCACCTACGGGC
>JALYIZ010000154.1 GCA_030775505.1 Actinomycetota bacterium
TGGTCTGCCGGAGGGCGTGGACGCGAGTCGGTGTAGCCATCTTCCTGCGGGCTCCCTTGTCTGCTGGGCGGGTCATGCGCTCGGGACGAGCTCGGTGGCGGGCTTGGTCAACCGGGACGTGGCCGCCGCGAAGTACGCCGCGCGGACGGCGGCGTCGCTGAGAACCTCGTGGGGGGCTCCGTCGGCGATAACCGCGCCGAAGCTCATCGCGACCAGGCGGTCCGCTACGGACGACAGCACGGCGACGTTGTGCTCCACGATGAGGACCGCGCAGTCGAGGTCCTTGCTCACCCGGCGGATCAGGGGGCCGAGGGACTCGGTCTCACTCTGGGCCATGCCGGACGTGGGCTCGTCGAGAAGCAGCACCTTGGGCCGCGCCGCGAGCTGGCAGGCGAGATCGACCAGCCGCCGGCTGCCGAGTGATAGAGACCCGACGAGGGCCTCCGAACAGCCCTGAAGCTTCAGGAGCTCGAGCAGGATGTCGACACGCTCATCCGCCCGGCGCTCCTCGGCACGCGAAGCAGGCAGCCACAGCCCGGCCGCCAACGCGCCCTTGACCTTCAAGCGGGTTTCCAGGGCCACGGCGATGGTGTCCCGCACCGTCAGCGACGGGAAGAGCTTCACGTTCTGGTAGGAGCGCATCAAGCCCATGGCAGCCCGCTTGTGCGTTGGGAGGGTCGTGATGTCGGTGCCCAGCAGGCGGACTCTTCCCAGGCGCACCGCCAATGTCCCGGACAGGCAGTCGAAGACGCTCGTCTTGCCAGCGCCGTTGGGCCCCAGGATGCCGACAACCTCTCCTGCCGTGAGCGCGAGGCTGACATCGCTCACCGCGAGGACGTCGCCGTAGCCTGCGGAGACCGCGTCTACTTCCAGTACCGGCTCTCGCGTGTCCGCAGACGACGCGAGGAATCGCGCGCGGGATACCTCGGACGCGGAGCCCGGTGTGGCGGCGCCGCCAGCGCCGAACGCCACGGCCGCGAACAGCTCAGGGTGAGTGCGGAGTTCCTCTGCGGGACCGTGGAAGCGAACCCGCCCGCGGTCGAGGAACAGTGCCGTGTCCGCGATGGTCATTGCTCTACTGATGGACTGCTCCACCAGGATCACCGCGGTGCCCTCGAGGCTGAGCATCTCGAGGCGCCCTAGCAGCGCCTCGAGGACCTCAGCCGACAGGCCCAGGGACAGTTCGTCGATGAGCAGCACCTGCGGCCGGCGGAGCATCCCCTGCACGACCGCGAGAACTTGCTGTTCGCCCCCGGACAGATTGCCTGCAGGAGTGTTGAGGCGAGCGGTGAGGACCGGGAACAACTCCAGAAAGGCGGCGATTTCCAGAGCGGTCTGCTCCTGAGGCAGCTCCCAGCATGCAAGCTCGAGGTTCTGCCGGACCGTCAGCGTCGGCAGGACGCTGGAACCTCCCGGCACGAACGCCAGACCGCTCAGCGCTCGGGCGTGGGCATTCGCGGACGTGATGTCCTCTCCGCGGAAGCGGAGCTCGCCGTGCGCCCACGGCTCGAGGCCAGCGAGCGCGCGTAGCAGCGAGGTCTTGCCCGCACCGTTGGTGCCGACCACCGCGAGGATCTCCCCCGGCTGGAGCTGCAGCGTCACTCCTGAGACGGCCCGGATGCCCTCGTAGGCGACCTCGCCGCGGGCGAGGACCAGCAGGGGCTCCTCGGTCCCCGGGGGACTGCCCTCAGATGCGACAACCGGGTCGATCCCCCTCCGGATCGCATCGGGGACTTCCAGCCCCGGCCGCAGGCGTGTCCCCTCCACCGGTCCGTAACCGGTCCCCGCGTATCGGTAGAGGAAGGGCACGACCGCGGCACGGGCCCCGCGGTCCGCGATCGCGATGCGCGACGTGCCGTCTGTGTTCCGGGTACGAGCCAGGTCCACTCCCTGCAGGTGCAAGATCACCCGGATCGCGCTGTCGCGCACGGCGAACACGATGCTCGCAAGACCGCCGGGGCGGACCACCAGGATCAGCAATGTGCCTAGGCCGTTCAACGCTGCCAGCCAGGCGGCGCCGGCGAGCTGGGCGATCCCATAGGCCAAGCCCCCGAGAAGAGGACCGGAAGTCGTGCTGAGGCCCCCGACGACCACGATCAGGAAGATCAGCACGCTGTTCTCTGCCGAGAAGCTCTGCGCCTGCACGCTGCCGTTGGCGTAGGCAAGCAGTCCGCCGCCGAGACCGGCGAGGCCACCTCCGAGCGAGAAGCCGGTGATGCGCAGCCTCAGCGTGTCGATGCCCATCGCCTTTGCCGCGAGCTCATTCTCCCGGCTGGCGATCAGGGCCCGCCTGAGCCTGCTCCGGCGTAGTCCCGCCACGAAGCCCAGCGCGAGCGAAAGCACGACCAACGAGACGTAGTACAGGCTGCGGTCCGACGCTAGGTCGAGCCCGAGTACGACGGGGCGGTGCACGGCGCCGGGCAGGGCGGTACCGAGCAGGTCGGGGTTCAGGAGCACCGCGGGCACTGCGAGGCTGAAGGCCAGGGTCATGATCACCACGAACGGGCCTGGTAGCCGCAGAGCGGGTAAGCCCACCAGCGGCGCCACGAGGGCTGCTGCGACGGCGCCTGCCAACAGGGCCACCGGAAGTGGCAGGTGACCGTGCACTCCGGCGACGACGGCGACGTAGGCCCCCACGGCGGCGAAGGCGAACTGTCCCAGGCTGACCTGCCCGGCCCACCCGGACAGCACCAGCAGGCTCAGTCCGATGAGCATGTAGGGCAGGAGGACGGTCCCCTGGCTCAGCTGGCTCGGGGTGGTGGCGAACGGATAACCCAGGACCAGGACGCCCGTCGTCAGTCCGACTGCGCGGTAGAGGCCTCTGACGCCGCGCGCGCGCCGGATCCCTGCTGGCACGCGGGTCGGCTCGGGTGCCGTGGTGAACACCGATGCGGCGCTGAGCTCCGCCCGGGTCTGACGGCCGCGCTGCAGTACCAACGCTGCCCCGATGATCAGCACCAGTGACCCCTGGAACTCGACGTGCGAGCCGAAGTTCCAGAACATCCCTTGGTCGATGACGCCAAGCAGTACAGATGCCAGGACCGCCACCGCGGGGCTCGACATCCGCGCCAGCACGACTGCGGCCAGCGCCAGGGTGATGCCGGGCAGGTCCAGGCCGACGGCAGGCTGCTGTGACATGGTCACCGTCAGCACGCCGCCGAGACCGCTGAGCGCTCCGGCGACGCGCCAGGGACGTTCGGAATGCACCTGGACGTCGAGCCCCAGCGTGGCTGCTCTCTCGAGGTTGTCGGCTACGGCGCGGCTGACCAACCCCCGTCGTCCGCGGGCGAACAGAAGGGTCACGGCGACCAGTGCCACCAGGGCCGTTGCGACAGCAAGGACGTCGTACAGGTGGAAGCGGACGCCGGAGTCCAGTCTGAAGCCCCAGGCGTCGGCATAGGGCGGGACGAAGTGACCCTCGGCCTGGGCCGGCGCTCCGTTGATACCGCTGCCGGCCCTCGGCCCATAGGGAAACCAGGAGAACAGGTGCCAGCCGAACACGGTCGCCCCCCTCGCCACCAGCAGAGCCGCAGCGCCTGAACTCAAGGCGAAGGCGAAGGCGAAGGTCGCGACGGTGGGAACGATCCGGGGTGCGCGGGCAAAGACCTTCGCGATGAACCGGTACGTGCGGACGCCCGTGTCCGACGCCAGCGCGACCGCAAGAGCCCCACTCAGAATCGCGTTCGCGACGATCACGAAGGGGTGCTGCTGGCTGAGGTAGTCGCGGTAGGCGTCGGGCTGGTGCTGCAGGGCGCTGATCGAGCGACCCGCCGGGGCCAGGCACCCGCAGAGGCCGTCGGCGAGCACGGCCCACTGGTTGTACTGGACCCAGAGGAAGAACAGGACCGCGGCTGCCGCTCCCAGTCCGAACTGAGCAGAGCTGAGGATCTTGGTGCGCGTGTAGACAACGATCATGCCCACCGCTTGGAGCGACAGGACCGCACCGGCTACAGCGCCCGTTCCGGCGATTCCGACCGGAAGGCCACTGGGGAGGACCGCGAGGACCACGATCAGCGCGAGAGGCACCACGAGCTCGGCGCGGTTCCGCACCCCCCTCAGCACGACGCCCCGCCTCCATTCGAGCTCCGGCGGCCATCGCTGCGCGGCTCGCTCCACGGCAAGTCTCGACGGGTGACCTGCGTCACGCCTCGTTGTCGCCGACGAGTTTCACCGGCGTCACTTGTCACCGCTACCAGAGCCGCCAACCGGCCGCGGGCTGGACGATGTACTACGAGGAGAGAGGGAGCCTGATGAGCTACGCACGCAACGGCGGAAACCGGATCTGGTGGGACGAGATGGGCTCGGGCGAGCCATTGCTTCTCGCCATGGGCCACGGCTGGGACTCTCGCATGTGGTGGCGCGCCATGCCGGCGCTCGCCGTAGGGCACCGCGTCATCCGCTTTGACAATCGGGGGATCGGACGCACGGAGTGGGACGGGCAGCCGTTCGGCATCGAGGATCTTGCCGCGGATGCCTTCACAGTCCTCGACGCAGCGGGAGTCACGAGCGCGCACGTCTACGGCATGTCGATGGGGGGCCTGACGGTCCAGGAGATGGCGCTCTCGCAGCCCGCGCGCGTCCGCAGCCTCGTGCTCGGGTGTACCCGGGCCGACAGCGCCATCGGGCGCACACAGCCGAAAGGTGAAGGCGTGAAAGCCAAGATCCCGTTCTGGCTGCTCGCCAAGCTCTTTCGCGGCGCGCTCTATGGACCGCATCCGGACCCCGACGCCGTCGCACAGGACCTGCGCCTGATGCGTACGGCGCACTGTCCCTCCGATGGGCGGCTCGCTCAGAGTCGGGCCATCGCCTCCTACGCCTCTCTGGAGCGGATCCACGAGATCACTGCGCCAACGCTGATCCTGCACGGTGACAAGGACAGGGCGGTTCCGGTTGCCAAGGGCCAGGAACTGGCCGCGCACATCCCCGGCGCGGAGCTCGTCGTGCTGCCCGGCGCGGGACACGCATATCTGGCCGAGGTCGGCACCAGGTCGGTCGATGCGGTCCTTGACTTCCTGACTCGGCACCGAGCCGATCAGGTGGCATGAGCGGGCTCCCTGCGGCGAGGCACCGCCCCTGATTCAACGCGTGAGGGATCGGTCCTCGCGTGTGGTGCTACCGACAAGGGCCTCGGCTGAAGGCTGTTGGCGCTGACGAAGCCCGTGCGCGGCCGGCTGGTGACACTGTGTTGCATGACTGTCACTGACCCCTCGTCGCCCACGATCGGAGAGCGGCTCGCGTCCCTCGCCGCGCAAGAGCCGGACCGGCCCGCCATCACGTGTGCCGGTGCGTCGGTGACGCGAGGCCAGCTCGAACGCCGCACCAACCGGCTCGCCCGCGCGTACCTCGCGGCCGGCGTCACCCAGGACTCGTTGGTGACGATCGGACTGCCCAACGGCGTCGAATTCCTCGAGTCGGCCATCGCGGTGTGGAAGTGCGGTGCCACCCCGCAGCCGGTGTCGTCACGGCTGCCCCGACCTGAGCGCGAGGCCATCATTGCCCTCGCAGAGCCGACCCTCGTCGTCGGTGTGGACCCTTCCGAGGTTACCGGTC
>JALYIZ010000155.1 GCA_030775505.1 Actinomycetota bacterium
CTCCTGCTGCCGCGGGTCGCTACGGGTCGGGTTCCCCGCGTCGTCGAGGAAGAACAACGACTCCCGCGCATCGGGTCGCGGTGCTTTCAGCACGCACGTGTCGCTGATCAGGACCCGCTCGCTGTCGCCCTTCCCAGCGGGCTTCACCTTCACCTGCAAGGTGAGGGTCCCGGCCTTCCCGGTGTCCTTGACGGCGGCGAGGAGGGCGTGGAACGCCTCCGACAGGTCGGTGTGGAGGGCACCCTTGTTCTGCTGGGTGAGGAAGGCCGCGAACGGCAGGATCTGCGGGTCGTCGGGCGGTGCCTTGCTGGTCGCGCTTCCCATGAGGGTCCCTTTCAGGGTGGGGGTGTTCGGGCTCCAACCGTTGGAGCCCGCCAGGTGGGTCGGGTCAGGCGGCTTGCTGGGTGGCGCGGAGGTGTTTGAGATCGCGGTGCACTTGCCGTTCCGTGACCCCGACCTGCTCGGCGATCCGGGCGGGTGGGACGCCCCGGCCGTGCAAGGCGAGGACGTGGGTGAGGCGGTAGTGGCGGGCGACGGCCCGCGCCTGGTTCGTGCGCAACTCGGGGGGCATCCGCGGATCCCACGACGGGTCGCCGATGAGGTCGTCGTCGAGGGCGAGTGGCGGCACCCAGCCGCGGGCGAGTGCCCGGGTCCGGGTCACCTTCGACGGGCCCGTGCGGTCCCAAAGGTCCTCGTAGAGGGCGCTGATCCGCCCGTCCAAGCTGACCGTTACGGTCGGCTGCGCGCAGTAGACGAGCTTCGGGACCGCGGTCGCACCGCACCCCAGCTGCTCGCTCAACAACCGGACGGACCAGCCGATGACCATGAGGGCTTGCAACCGGCGGGCAGCAGCAACAGCGGGGACGCGGCGGGTGGGGAGGAGGTGCCGCATCTTGCGGTGCCGGGCGTGCGCGCGGGATGCCGCGGGGCAGCGGCACCCCCAGTTCAAGTAGTCCGTCGCCCGGTCGTGCCTTCGGGCGGGGCAGGTGCCGGCCGGATCCCGCTCTTCCCCTACACGGGATCCGGCCGACACCACCTCCTCCCGCCGAGGCTGGAGGTGTGTGGGGGCTGTCATGCGACGTGGATCATCTGGTCGTAGAGGGTGATCGCGGCGTCGAGCTGCCGGTCACGGAGCGCCCGGACCTCCGTCAGCGCCGGGCTCGTCTCGTAGTGCTCACGGAGGGCCTTGTAGACGGCGTTGCGGACCTTCCAGTAGCCATCGGAGCCGTAGGTGAAGGTCGCCGCAGCCGCAACCGCATCCGCAGCCGCAACCGCAGCCGCAACCGCATCCGCAGCCGCAACCGCAGCCGCAACCGCAGCCGCAGCCGCAGCCGCAGCCGCAGCCGCAGCCGCATCCGCAGCCGCATCCGCAGCCGCATCCGCAACCGCAGCCGCAACCGCAGCCGCAGCCGGGTCCGCATCCGCATCCGCATCCGCATCCGCAGCCGCAGCCGCAACCGCAACCGCAGCCGGGTCCTTGCCAGCCTCGGAGAGGCGGGCAAGGACTGCCGATTTGATCTTCTCTTTGAGGAGGTTCCGCTGCTCCAACCGGGCAGTCCACGTCAGGTCCCGGATCGAGCGGAGCGCCCGGGTCAACTCGTTGCCGGTGAGGTCCGCGCCGGCTTCGGCCTGCGCGGCGAGGTCGTCGAGTTTCGCGAGCCGCAGCCACGCCGGGAGCCAGTCGGTCATGAGCGCGCGGCGGGCGAGGATGACGCGCTTCGGGTCGAGGCCGTCGTCGGCGGTGCCGATCAGGGCGGGGATGAACCGCTTCAGCTCCTGCCGGCGTTGGTCGGGGAGCGCGTCGTTGAGCCGGATCCCGTAGCGGCGCAGAAGGGGGCTGACGCAGGCAGGCATGTCGCTGTGGCTTTCCCCGGCGTACCAGGAGACGGCCTCGAGGAGGCACACTCCGGCGCTGCGCTTCGGGTGGTCACCTTTGGCGAGGACGAGGGTGTCGAGGTCGAGGGTGGTGGTCATCGGTGGCCTTCCGTCGGGGGGCAGTAGCCGGGCTGGAAAGTGCTGTGGGCGGCGCGGAGGTTGTGGCACTGCCGGGCCTGACCGGCGAGGAGCACCACGACGCTGAGCGCGCAGAACACAAGACCTGCCAGGAAGGCGGCGCAGAACCCGACCCACGGGCGGTCAGCGGGGGCACGCAGGTACCCCACTGGCGTCTCACAGCACCAGCTTTGGGGGTCCTTCACTCGGCAAGGGAGAGTGTTGACGTGCCCCCCACTGACCCTCCGTGTGCTCACCGCCCACCCGCCATCACACCGGCGGGGACGGGGAGCAGCTCGGCGGCGAGGAAGCCAGCCCGGTAGCTGTCCGGGAACTGGACGAGCAGGACAGGGCCGCACGTCTTCACGACCACGCCCGTATCGCCGATCTGCCATTTCGCGCCGCCGTGCTCATAGCACGCGTCGTCGTCGATCAGGACCTGCACCCGATCCCCGACAGCGGGGGGAAGGATCACGACAGTCTGCGTTTCCGTCACGCGGACTGCACGGCCGTGAGCGACCGGCCTTCCTCGCGCCACCAGGCAGGGAGCTTCTTGCCGCCCCGTCCCTGGTTGACGATCTCGACCGCCGCAGCGGCGACGCAGTGCGCCTTCTGGTTGCCGGTGGTGCGGCGCAACGTCTCGGCCTTGCCGAGGAGGCCGTGGACGCCTCCGAAGGCGTTGCGGAGTTTGAGCACGACGGCCGGGATGTCGAGGTCCGGGTCGTAGCGGCCGACCATGAGCCCGAGGCCGTCAAGGACCGAGGCGTCCATCCCGGAATCGCCGTAGGCGTCACGGGCCAACGCGAGGGCGCGTCCGAGCACGCCCGGCCCTGCCCGGTCGTAGATCCGGCGGAGCGTCCCGACAGCGCCGATCGCGCCGGGGATCTTGTCGCGGCTGACAACGAGCCCTTGTGCGCGGACGATCCGGTCGATGTCGCACTCGACCTCTCGGCCTGCGGTGACAGCGGTGCGGAACTTGCTCATCGCGTTCACCGCGAGGACGTCGTTGAGTTTGAGGAACCTCTCGGCTTCCTCCTGCTCAGTCAGGTCCTCGTAAGCCCAGCATTGGACCTGCTGGTCGCCCCAGCCGATCTGCTTAAGGGCTTCGATGCGGTGCTGCCCGTCGATGATCCAGAACTGCCCGCCGCGGTGGTTCACGGTCGGGGTGCCGAGCTGCTCGAGGTCGAAGTCGGCGGCGAGATGGTCAACGCGAGCCTGGTTGCATTCGCGTTGAGCGAGGGAACTCACGGCCATGAGCGCGATGGGAACCCAGCGCAGGCGCGCCTCCCGTTCGACGCGGTTCTTGCTACTAGGCTGCGCCATTGGACAACTCCTTCTCCAGTGCGGACTTGAGGCTTCGAAGGGCCTTCAGGGACTCGGAGAGGGAGTTGATCCATTCCCCGATGCTTGAGCGGTCGAGGTCGGTGTAGATGACCCGGACGAGAAGGTCGGGGGAGACCTGCACGCCGAGGACGGTCTGTTCGACGATCCGGTTGGAGTCGAGGCGGCGGGTGCCCGCGACGACCCGGTCGGCGTGGACCGTGATGCCTTCACGGCGGCAGAGGCCCCGGGTGCCTGCCTCGGTGAGCCCGATGCCGATGGCGATCTGCGAGGACGTGTAGCCCTGCTCCGCGAGCTGCCGGGCGATCCGGACGCGTTCGGCGGTGACCGCGCCGCCCCGGGACTTCGTGAGATCGATGGGGGACTTGTCAGGGTCCGGCCGGTCGGACTGCACCGGAAGCGATTCGCTAACCGAATCGCTCAGGGAATCGCTAACCGGCTGGGTTGCGGCCTTCGCCGGGTAGGACCTGCCGTTGCTACTGGTCACGCGATCCGGCAACTGACCGGATTCGGTCAGTTGGCCAAGGCGGCCTGAATCAGAGACCTGCCGGAGGCGGTCGCTGACGGTCTGCTGCGGCATCCCGATCGCCTCCGAGATACGGCGCTGGCTGAGCCCCTCCTCCCGGAGGCGGACGATCAGGGCGTCCCTCTGCTCACGGCTGAGGTTCCTTCGGTGGACGTTCACCGCGACCGCATGGGCGCGCTTCTGGTCCTCGGTGAGATCCGGCACGACACGGCGCGGGCATTCGATCCCGAGTTCGGCGGCGATCCACGACCGGTGGTGGCCGTCGAGGACGTTCCCGTCCTCATCCACATCGATCGGCACCCGGATGCCGGACACTTCGATGTCGGCGCGCAACGCCAAGTACTCCTCGTCGCTCAGCCGTGGGAGCAACTGGTACGGAGTCGGGCTCATGACGTTCACCTCTCCACCTGGCCAGCGGGGATGGCGATGAGCTCGTCGCGGAGGAACAGCCATGTCTCGCCGGTCCGTTCGACCTGCGCGAGGAGGTAGGTGCCGGTGGTCCCGACGAGGCGGGCGCGATCTCCCCGCACCCACAGCGGCCCGTCTTCGTCGTCGATGAGCACGACCTGGCCGACGACGAGGTCTTCGAGGACGGCGTTCACACGTCAACGCCGGTCACTTGCCGGGCTGCCGCGATGTGCGCGCAGCCTTCGCGGGCGATGCACGTGCACGACCACACCCCACCCGGCGTCCGGTCCACCGCGTACGTGCCGTGATGGCCCTTGACCTGCGCAACCACCACCGTCGGGACAGTCGTGCCGGGCTCGCACCGGACCGTGACCATGCGCAGCCGGCCCTCACGCAAGATTTGCAGGGCGTTGCGACGGACACGGTCCGGTGCGAGAGCTGTGGTGGTCATCCCTGGATTCCTCCGAGACGTTCCAGTTCGGTGTAGAGGGCGTTCTCCAGGGGTTCGCTGATGCCGTCGCGGTCGGCGACGAACTCCTCAAGCCAGCCGCGTTCCCGGCCGTACGCGCCGAGCTGCTTGACCATCGCGGTGGTGGTGGCCTTCCGGGCGAGGTCGGCGATGGCCTGCGGGGTTTTCGGGGCACCGATCGGCTCCGTCGCCGCTGGCCGCTCCACAGCCGCGGCAGCGGACGTCTCGGGGATCTCGACGGGGGCGCCAGCGGGCAGCGCGGCCCGCTCCGTCCCGGTGGTCAGGGCCCCGGCGGGGGTGAACTGCCCCGACTCCAACGCGACCAGCGACGGCGCGACGTCCAGCACCGGCACCGCGTACCGGTGGAGCTCACCGGACCCACGTGCTTCCCGCTGCTCCAGGCGCAGTGTCGCGGGCAGCATCACGCCGTTCAGCGCGGCGCGTTCCAGCAGCTCCGCGGTCGCGGCGAGCTCGTCTGCGGCGCTGTCCCCGGTCGATGTCAACGTCCACACACCCAGCCCCGGGAGGTCGGCGAGGATCAAGGACAGGCGCGTCGTGGGCTTGCACGCTCCGCCCGTCTGCGCGAGCTGCTTGCGCTCCATCAGATCGGCGGGGCAGACACATGGGGTGCCCTTCATCCGCTCCGTCACCCCATCGCACAGGCGCAGCCGGACCGAACTCCACATCTCATAGTTGGCGTCGACCGGGTCACCCGGCGGGAGCCGCACAGGGAGACGGTCGGTCTCGGTCAGGACCTCCCACTGCTCCG
>JALYIZ010000156.1 GCA_030775505.1 Actinomycetota bacterium
CGCGTGAAAGGCGATTCTCTTGAGCACTTCACCTTCAAACACCTCTGACCGTCGCGCGCTCGTGCTTGGCGGCGGCGGCTCGACCGGTAACGCCTGGCTGATCGGCATCCTTGCTGGACTTTTCGAGGCCGGGCTCGACGTGACTACGGCCCAGGTGACGGTTGGGACCTCGGCCGGAGCAACAGCGGCTGCCCAGCTCGCCGGTGCCACGCCGACGGAGTTGCTCGCCGCTGTCCTGGCAAGCCGCTCCCCGGTAGCTCGGGCACCTCATGACGTGGCAGGAACCACTCGTAAGCCCGTGCAAGACCAGCTGGCCCGCACCGCAGCCATCATCGCCTCGTCGGACAACGTGGACGTCATGCGTCGCGCCATCGGTGCGGCCGCGCTCGCCAGGCTGGCAGCGTCAGACGGCTCCTGGCAGGAACAGTGGCGTACCACCGTTGCGGCGCGGCTGCGGCAGCATCGCTGGCCGGAACGGGAGCTGCTCCTCACGGCGGTCGACGCGCTTACTGGTGCGCCGGTCGTGTTCGACCGCGATAGCCGGGTCGACCTCGTGGATGCCGTGGCCGCGAGCTGCTCCAGCGGCCTTCCTTACCGGATCGGCGACGGCTACTACCTCGACGGCGGCTACCGTACCAACGCCGACAACGCCGACCTCGCTTCCCCGTGCGGCCGCGTACTCGTCTTGTCACCCTTCGGAGGCCGAACCCTGCTACCGCGGGAGTGGGGGCTGCACCTCGCGGCCCAGATCGACGCTCTGCGCGCTGAGGGCAGCCAGGTCGAGGCCATCTTCCCTCGCAGCGACTCCGAGCCCCTGTTCGGCGCGAACGCCATGGACCTGTCATTGCGTCCAGCCGCCGCACGGCTCGGCTACGACCAGGCGAAGGGGGTCGTCAAACCCCTTACCGACCTCTGGTGCTGACCTGCGGTGAGACCACGCGAATGTGCGGATACCCGCGGTGGGCGGCGGCCGAAGGGTCCTAAGACCAGTGAACGGCTCCCCGTGAGGCGCGAAGCGACCGCTCACCTCCCCGCATGGTCTTGCCGCGTCCGAAGCCAGCCGGTCGTTACCCACCTCCCCGGAACGAGCGCTTCTGCTGCGGGGCGCGCTGGCCGGCATCCCGCCAGTCCACCGGGGACGTGCGGCCCTACCTGCAATCACGCCTACGGGCCGGCCGGGGGGATCTGCCGGCCGGCCGCGTCCCCGGGCTCATGCCGCGGATCGCAGCCGGTGCGCGTGCCGGTTAGGCACCGCCAGGAGATTGACGTCGCATCCGATAGTGCAGGCGGACGCCGGGGATGTCCCACAACTTCACATAGTGATCGCAGCGGAGGTCGCCGGCGTCGTCGACGAACAGGTGGAAGTGTTCATGTATCGGAATGCGCCGGACGTTGATCGTTCCATCCTTGCGGTGAAGGACGAGGTAGGCACCCTCCTCGCCGAACGCGCCGTGCGGGGATCGCAGGTGGAAGTCGCCAGCCTTGCCGGCGCTGGGTCGTAGAAACACCGGCAGGTTGCCGATGGGGAGCGGGAAGACCACCCGCACGCTTGGCTGCTCGCTGCCTGGAAGCGTGACGGCGCCGTAGAGCCCGCTGTAGGTGTGGTCTCCGGTCTTGCGCATCGTTCTCTGCCACGCCGCCCCGACCAAGGCCCCAGTGCTGTCGTGGACATGGATCACCTCGCTGTCCATGCCGAAGCTGACGTCGAGGGGTCGCATGGGCAGGCTGAGCTGCTGCAGTCGGTGGCTGAACAGGGCGGTGATCAGGCGCCCGAAGGGCCACGCGAGCGGTGACCACTCGGACCACAGGTCCAGGCTCCAGCGCGAGGTGTGCTCGTAGAAGTCAACAATGCGCTCATCGACCTCGCCGGGATCGAAGGTCACGCCACGCAGAACCCGGAAGGAAGGAAGAAGGCCGTGGTCCGCGCCGCGGCTGGTCGTTCCCCCGCACCGAGCCGCTTCGCTGTCGACCCAGCCATGGCCGACGACGTCGCTACCAGCCGTGGGACCGATCAACCAGGGTGCCTCGCGGGCGTTCATCCTGCGGCTGCCCACCATCATCCATGTCTGGGCGAGGACATCGAGCGGATGGCGAGGAGGCACGCCCACATCGTTGCAGCCCTACTCGAACAGCACGCACGTCTGCGTCATCCCCATCGCGCACCCCGTGCGTCAGGTGATCAATGTCCTGACGCAGGATGCAGGCTGTCATGACGTCAGCTCTGCTGAGCGAACCGAGGTCGTCTCGCCGGAGATGGGAAACCTTCGGCCGCAGCGATACTGGGACGCGAGGTCACCTGGGCTCGGCTGGCCCGCTGAGTCCTCGAGGCCAGCACCTCGTTGCAGACTGACCCGCGGCTAGAGAGCCTCGAGATCCTGGCCGAGGGCGTCGATCAGACGCGGGACGCGGTCCTGGCGCAAGGTCTTGGCACGGTCGCAGACGAAGGCGGCCGCCAGGCCGCGGTGTGGATCGGCCCAGCCCGCCGAGCCGCCGAAGCCGACGTGGCCGAAGGCCCCTTCGATCACCCCTGACTTCTTTCCCCGCATGCCGTGGTACCCCAGGGTCCATCGCATCGGTACGTGGAAGGTGCCGTCCCGGCCGGGCAGGGGGTCGCTCACGGCTCGGCGCAGGACATCGGCCCGAATGAGCTCGCGCGACTCCCACACCCCTTCTGCCGCTAGCAGGGCGTACACGGTGGCCAGCGAACGGGCGTCGAAGAAGCCACCAATGCTGGGGACCGGATGATCCATCGCGCGTGGATCGCGGGTGAGCGCACCCGCGCCGCGGGGCAACGTGCTGCTGCGCAACGGTGGGTAGCGGAACCGGCATGGCACGACCCGGTGACGGTGCTCAGGTGGGCAGCCGAGGTGGAGACCGTCGACGCCGAGGGGCTCGGCGAGCAGCCGCCTGACCGCGTCCTGCACGGGCAGTCCGCTGGTCCGGGAAATGAGCGCACCGACGAGCCACCCCCAGGTCATGGCGTGGTAGCCGTGCCGGGTTCCTGGTGCGTAGTCGGGTGCCTGACGCTCGAGTGCGGTGACCTGGTGCTCAAGGTCGTAGATCTCGTCCAGGCTCTTCGTCCGGGCCCGCATCTTCTGCAGTCCGGCGGAGTGGGTGAGGACGTGGCGGACCAGAAGGTCCGCCTTGCCGTGCTGGCCGAACTCCGGCCAGTACGCCGCCACGGGAGCGTCGACGTCGAGCAGCCCATGGCTGGTCAGTCGATGGGCGACGGTGGCGAGGACCCCTTTGGTCGCGCTCTGACACATCACGAGCGTCTCCGGCGTCCACGCCCGTCCGTCTCCCGCAGTGCCGCCCGTCACCTCGACGGCCAGTGCGCCGTGGTGAAAGACCGCCAGACTGGCCCCGCCGCCCTCGCGACGAAGACCGTCGCGGAAAGCCCGGGTGGTCGCGGCGAAGGCGGCGGCCAGTGGACCGCTGATCAGGACCGGGGTCTCAGCGCTACTCATGGCTCTCACGTCTTCGGGTAGACCCAGCAGGCGCACGGTCCGTCGAACCGTAGGGGCCGCAGGCCGGAGGCGCCGTCTCGTCGGGCGGAGGTCAACACGGTGGCAAGGTTGCGGGAGGAGGCGTAAGAGGGCCCGGTGCGGTCCAGCAGCCTCGCCAGAGCGGCGCCGCTGATCGGTGCCGCCGGGTCCAGGGCCTTGCTTGTCTCGTCGAGCAGCAGCAGGAAGTCGCAGTAGGCAAAGGCGAGCAGCTCCTGGCTCCGGGTGCTCGCGCTGCCGTTCTTGGCGAAGATCTTTCGGCACAGCTTGGTTGTGGGGTTGGCGATCTCGTGGGCGGCGTCCACGTCGTGCAACCACCAGCCCACTGCCAGCGCGTCGACCATCTGGTCGGCGGGCATCCCGGAGATCGCGTCGAAGGAGGTGAGTCCGTACCGCGGGTAATAGTGCTGCGACTTCGCGGCAGGTAGGAAAGCCACGCCGACGCCACCGGGAATCGCGGAGGACATCACGTGCGTGACGCCCGCCGAGCGAAACTTCAGTACAGCGGACTGGATCTGCGCGATGGTGGAGCCCAGGCCCGATGTCGAGTCCGCGTACTGCGCCACAAAGGTGATTTTGATCGTTTCACCGATCTTGGCGAGTTCGTCACCGATCAGTTTTGCGAAGCGCTGCGCCTGGGGGTAGTCGTAGCTCAACAGACCGATGGTCGGCTTGCCGGAGAAGTAGCCCTGCTGCTGAAGGCCCTTGACGTAGAGCGGAGCCAGGCGCTCCGCCGTGATCATCCACGGCTCGACGAGCAGAGGCGAGGCGTCGTAGTCGCTCTGGCTGCGAAGGCGCAGCGACGACGCGTCGAGGATTGCGCCGTGCTTGCGCAGGCATGTCGCCAGCTGACCGATGTCGATGTTGACCGGGAAACTCGCGGCGATCACGTGATGGTCTTCGGTCCACAGGGCACAAGCCTCCTGCACGAAGGTGGACCAGGGGTCCGTTCGCGCGAGGTCCACCTCGTAGTACACCGGCTTGATGGGGTGACCCGCCAGACCTCCGTGGCTGTTGATGTAGGTGATCAGGTCGTCGTTCTGGGCGCGCCCGTTGCCGAGGTCGACTGCCCCGCCGAGCGCGTCCCCGAAGGCCTTGGCGTTCTTGGCGTAGGCGACGCCCACCTCGACAGGGCTACCGCGCTTGATGGTGGCCAACGACGCCGGTCCAGCCCCCCCTGCGCCCATGGCGCCAGGCGACCCCGGCCCAGTGGCTGAGGCGGCGCCGGGGCCACCGGTAGACACCTGACCGCCCTGGAGTGCCGCCGTTCCGCCACCGCCGGCTCCAGTGGTACCCGGCGCAGGGCTGGCTCCCGCCAGAGCCGACACACCCCCCTGCTCAAGCCCACCCGGCGCGGCGAGGCCCTGAGCCGGGCCTCCCGCCCCGGACACCGTGGAGCCGCAGGCCGCGCAGAACAGGCTGGCCCCAGCGAGAAGGGCGCCTATTCGCAGGCGACTCCCTCGGCCAGGAACCCGGCGGGGCAGCGACTGCAAACTCATGGGCGTCTCCTCGATGTGATGCGGCTCTGAGGCACGGTCAGCGACGCACCGTCTTCCTGTGAACCGGTCTGGCCGACTGATCCACGTCGCCAGTGAAGGCGAGCACGAGCTCGGCGGCACGTGCCTCCTGGTCGGTGAACACCTGGTGGCTGCAGTGGGGGAGCAGCTCGAGACGGGCCCCAGAGATGGCTCCCGCCAGCTGACGGGCGTTGGAAGGGGGGACCAGCAGGTCGTCGTGGCCGTGCAGCACCAGCGTGGGCGCGGTCACCTCCTCCAGGTCGTCCAGCCGGGTCCACGCGCGGGCAGCCATCAGCTGGCTCACAAAGCCCTCGTCGCTCGTGGGCAGGAGCGCTCGGGCGTCGTTGTCGTGTTGGATCTCCTCCCGAGGTGTGCCGGCCCAGTAGGTGAAGGGCACCAGCACCCTGGCCCGGTCCGCGGACGGCAGGCCCGTCGATGCGAGGAGCGCCGAGGCTGCCTCGGCGTTCGTCTCTGCGGC
>JALYIZ010000157.1 GCA_030775505.1 Actinomycetota bacterium
GCCGGGCTGGCCGCGGCCCAGCAGCTGACGCGCGCCGGGCACGAGGTCACGGTGCTCGAGCGGGCGGATGCCATCGGCGGACTGCTGCGCTACGGCATCCCGGAGTTCAAGATGGAGAAGTCGGTCCTCGACCGACGCCTGGACCAGATGCGGGCGGAGGGCACCGTATTCCGGACCGGCGTGGACGTCGGCGTGGACCTGCCGGCCGCCGCCCTACTCGCCGACTTCGACGCTGTCGTGCTCGCCGGCGGAGCCACGCTCGCCCGGGACCTCGACGTCCCCGGCCGCGAGCTGGCTGGGATCTACGGCGCGATGGAGTACCTCCCCCTGGCCAACCGCGACTTCGACGCCTCCCCGGTGAACGCCGCGGGGCTCGACGTTGTGATCATCGGTGGCGGCGACACCGGCGCCGACTGCCTGGGCACCGCCCACCGCCAGGGCGCCGCGTCGGTCACCCAGCTGGAGATCCTGCCGGAGCCACCGCGCCAGCGCCCCGACTCCACTCCCTGGCCCACCTGGCCGCTGATCTACCGGACCTCGAGCGCGCACGAGGAGGGCGGGGAGCGGGTGTTCGGGGTCAACACAGTCCGGTTCGTCCCCGGGTCCGACGGGCGGGTCGGCGGGCTGGAGCTGGTCGACGTGAGCATGGAAGGCGGGCGGCCGCTCCCCCTCGAGGGGACCACGCGCGTGCTGCCGGCCCAGCTGGTCCTGCTCGCGATGGGGTTCCTCGGGCCCCAGCGGACCGGCCTGCTCGAGGAGCTCGGCGTCGAGGTCGACGGGCGGGGCAACGTGGCGCGTGACACCACATGGGCGACGTCGGTGCCAGGGGTGTTCGTCGCCGGCGACATGGGCAGGGGGCAGTCGCTGATCGTGTGGGCCATTGCCGAGGGGCGCTCGGTGGCGGCGGCGGTGGACCGGTACCTCACCGGCTCCTCGGCTCTCCCGACGCCGGTCGCGACCACGTCGCGCCCCTAGGCTGCCCGGGTGAAGAGGCGCGCCAAGATCGTCTGCACGCTGGGTCCCGCCACGCACTCCTACGAAGCCGTGCGGGCACTGGTCTACGCCGGGATGGACGTCGCCCGGCTGAACTTCTCGCACGGCAGCCACGACGACCACGGACAGGCCTACCGGTGGGTCCGCGAGGCGGCTGACGAGTCCGGGCGCGGGGTGGGCGTGCTCGTCGACCTGCAGGGTCCGAAGATCAGGCTGGGACGTTTCGCGGCAGGACCCGTCGTCTGGGCCACCGGGGACCACGTGACGATCACGACCGACGCCTGTCCCGGCGACCACGACCGCGTGTCGACGACCTACGCAGGTCTCGCGTCGGACGTCGCTGTGGGGGACCGGCTGCTGGTCGATGACGGACGGATCGGCCTGCGGGTGTTGGCCGTCGAGGGTCCCGACGTGCGCCTCACCGTGACCGAGGGCGGTCCCGTGTCGGACAACAAGGGTCTGTCGCTGCCCGGCGTGGCGGTGAGCGTGCCGGCGCTCACGCCCAAGGACGAGGAGGACCTTCGATTCGCGCTGGGGCTGCGGGCCGACATGGTTGCGCTGTCCTTCGTTCGGGGGCCGGCCGACGTCGACGACGTGCACCGGGTGATGGACGCGTGCGGCGTTCGGCTACCGGTGCTTGCCAAGATCGAGAAGCCTCAGGCGGTGGACAACCTCGACGCCATCGTCGACGCCTTCGACGGGCTGATGGTGGCGCGCGGGGACCTCGGCGTCGAGATGCCCCTTGAGCGGGTCCCGCTCGTCCAGAAGCGCGCCGTGCAGGCGGCCCGAGAGCGGTCCAAACCGGTGATCGTCGCCACCCAGATGCTTGAGTCGATGATCCATTCGTCGCGGCCGACGAGGGCAGAGGCGAGCGATGTCGCGAACGCCGCCCTCGACGGCGCCGACGCCCTGATGCTGTCGGGCGAAACCAGCATCGGGACCTACGCCGTCGAGGCAGTCGCGACCATGGCCCGCATCATCGTGGCCGCCGAGGAGGGGCTGTCGCGGGTCCCGAGGGTGGTCCGGGAACCCACCACGGTGGGTGGCGCCATCGCCCGGGCCGCGGCCGAGGTCGGCCGGACCGTCGGTGCGAGCGCGCTGGTCGCGTTCACCCAGAGCGGCGACACCGCCCGGCGGCTCGCCGAGCACCGCTCACCGATTCCGCTTCTCGCCTTCACTCCGGTCCCGGATGTGCGCAGCCAGCTGTCTCTCGTGTGGGGCGTGGAGACGTTCCTCGTGCCCGCGGTGCAGCACACCGACGACATGGTCCACCAGGTCGACAACGCGATGCTTGGGCTCGGGCGGATGCAGCCCGGCGAGCTGGTCACGATCGTCGCGGGCAGCCCGCCGTCCACCACCGGCTCGACCAACGCGATGCGTGTCCACCGCCTCGGCGGCTGGGCACCCGCCCAGCCGGCCTCGGGGTGAGACGGGTCAGACGCCCACGTAGAGGTACCGCGGCGCCTTGAGGTGCATGGTCGAGTAGCTGCGGCTGCCACCCATGTTGTACTGCTCGACGAGCACCGAACCGTCCGCGAACACTGACCGGACGACCGCGACGTGTCCGTAGTCGCCGGCCTGGATGTAGCCGTTGGCGCTCGAGGCGCCGTTGGCGTACCAGGGGGACCGCTCGTTGCGGTGCCACTGTGCGATCGCCCCGACGGCGGGACGCGTGCTGATCCGGTAGCCGAGGCGCTTCGCGGTGCCGTCCCAGCGGTAGGCGCTGCCCCAGTCCTGGGTGCTGTTCCGCAGGGCGACGTGGTGCTGGGCGAGACGCCAGGCGGCGAAGCTCACGCACTGGCGCTTGGTGAACCCCCACTGGTCCGCGGCCTGCGTCGTGTCGGTCCGGTACGGGTAGTCGTCGACGCTGGCGGCCGAG
Source organism: Actinomycetota bacterium (assembly GCA_030775505.1). The sequence continues at coordinate 2,873 of JALYIZ010000157.1, forward strand.
GCGGCGGCTGGGCTGGTCAGGGTGCCGGTGGTCGCCAGGGCGAGAGTGGCCAGCAGTGCCGTCAGCGTCGTGACGAGCAGGCGGCGCGCGGCGTGCACGGATCGGGCTCCTCTGGCTGGCGGGTGCTCCTGATATCGGAGCCGAAGGGCGGCGTCCTGAACACACGAAACTGCTCCATCCGGCGTAATGACGCTCCGTGACGGAGAGGGTCGCTCCGATCACGCTGGGTGAGGGACGGCGGCTACCTGTCGCCTTGAGGACAGTTTTCCGCCGCTGAGCGGACGTTTCTCTGCGGTAGCCGCACATGGACGGCCCGGCGGAGGGGAGCGCGCGGGAGGGGAGCGCGCGGGAGGGAGCGCGCGGGAGGGAGCGCGCGGGATGGGAGCGCGCGGGATGGGAGCGTGCGGGAGGGGAGCGCGCGGGAGGGGGGACGCCGGAGGTGCCCCCGGAGGGACTCGAACCCTCAACAACGGTGGTTTGAGCACCGCGCGTCTGCCAGTTGCGCCACAGGGGCTGCCGCACCGGCGAGCCTAGCGCCGGCGGGGGCCCGACCGCCGACGGTAGCGTGGCGCGGGACGACGTCGAAGGGACCAAACCGTGAGCGCCGCACCAGCCCCGGGACGCCGCCGGGTCGTCGTCGCGGAGGACGAGGCGCTCATCCGGATGGACCTCGTCGAGATGCTGGAGGAGGAGGGCTACGACGTCTGCGGGCAGGCTGGTGACGGTGCCACCGCGGTGACGCTCGCGACTGAGCTCCGGCCGGACCTGGTCATCCTGGACGTCAAGATGCCCGTGCTCGACGGCATCTCCGCCGCCGAGCAGCTCGTCGCGGCCCGTATTGCCCCCGTTGTGATCCTCACCGCATTCAGCCAGCGCGACCTCGTGGAGCGGGCCCGTCAGGCCGGCGCGATGGCCTACCTGGTCAAGCCGTTCCAGAAGAAGGACCTGCTGCCGACCATCGAGATGGCCGCCTCCCGCTTCGCCGAGCTCGTCGCGCTCGAGGCCGAGGTCGCGGACCTGCACGGACGGCTGGAGGCCCGCAAGCTGGTGGACCGGGCCAAGTCCGTGCTGCAGACCGAGTACGGCATGACCGAGCCGGTCGCTTTCCGGTGGATCCAGCGGGCGTCGATGGACCAGCGGACCACGATGCGGGCGCTGGCCCAGTCGGTCCTCGACGGCACCTGCCTGCCCGCCACCTCCTGACCGCAGGTCCTCCTGCCCGGTAACGGTCGGGTCACGAGGGACGCGTGGGGCGACGCGGTGCTTCCCAGCGCACCTGCCGGTGGATACGGTCGGCTCCTCTGCCTCGACTGTGGCTCGACCAATCGGAGGTCCTTCGTGTTCTCACGCAGACTCGCCCGGCTCACCCTGCCGGTGGTGGTGGGCGCCCTCGCCCTGTCCGCCTGCAGCTCCAAGAAGGAGACGACGACCGCCGGGGGCGGCAAGAAGATCGTCAAGATCGGCATGATCGCCCCGTTGTCGGGTTCGCTGTCGGCCCTCGGGTTGGGCATGCGGAACTCGGCCGCGTTGGCGATCAAGCAGGCCAATGCCGCCGGCACGATCCCCGGCTGGACGATCCAGTTCTCGCCGCAGGACGACCAGGAAGACCCCAACACCGGTGGCGCCGCCGCCGCGAAGCTCGCCTCCGACCCGGCCGTGGCCGGCGTCGTGGGAACGCTGCAGTCCAGCATCGCCCTGCAGGCGGCCCCCCAGCTGAACAAGCAGAGCATCGTGATGATCTCCCCGGCCAACACCAACCCGAGCCTCACGCAGGGGCAGAACTACCTCACGACGAAGGTGCGCCCGTTCAAGAGCTACTTCCGCGTGGCGACGACGGACCTGATCCAGGGGGCCTTCGCGGCTGACTACGCCTACGACACCCTCAAGGCCCGCAAGGTCTACCTCGTCAACGACAAGCTGGTCTACGGCCAGGGCCTCGACCAGGCTTTCGGCAACGAGTTCAAGAAGAAGGGCGGCACCGTTCTCGGGCCTGACTTCGTGACCAAGGACCAGAAGGAGTTCGGCTCGCTGGTCACCAAGGTGAAGGGCGCCGCCCCCGACCTGGTCTTCTACGGCGGGCAGTACCCCGAGGGCGCACCGTTCTCCAAGCAGCTGCACGACGGCGGCGTCAAGGCGCCGTTCATGGGCGGTGACGGCCTGGTCGACAAGGCGTTCGTGGCCACCACCGTGCTCAAGACCTCGGACAACTACGCCACGAACGTCGGCGCAGCCGTGGAGGACCTGCCGACCGCCAAGGCCTACGTGGACGCCTACAACGCGGGTGGCTACTCCGACGCCTTCTCGGCGTACGGGCCCAACACCTACGACGCCACCAACGTGATCATCCAGGCGCTCGCCAAGGTGCTGGCCGGCAAGAGCGCGGTCGACTCCTCGGTGCGCCAGGCGGTCGTCGCGGCCGTGCAGGCCACCGACCTGCAGGGAGCGACCGGCCACATCGCGTTCGACGCGTACGGCGACACCACCAACAAGATCATCACCATGTACAAGGTCGTGAACGGCGACTTCAAGAAGCAGGTCACCGGCACCTTCAGCGGCTGATCGTTCTGCGGGGCGCCCGGGGC
>JALYIZ010000158.1 GCA_030775505.1 Actinomycetota bacterium
CAGTAGCCGACCGGGCAGCCACCCGCGCCGAAGTCGGGGTGCGTTCCGCCCAGACCGAGCTGCTCGATGACCTCCCGCCGGGCGACCTCGGCGTAGCTCGCCCCGCAGGCCGCGGCCACGACCTCACCGAGCAGGGCGAAGCCGACGTTGGAGTACTTGAAGCGTTCATGGCGGCCCAGGACGGGTGCCGCCATGGCCAGCAGCTCCTCACGGGAGGGGAAGGGCCGGTCGAGCAGCCAGAAGTCGCAGTCCTCGCCGTCGCGGATGACCCCCGCCGAGTGGCTCAGCAGCTCACCGACGGTGGCCTCGCCGACGGGCCCGGTGAGCGGCAGCCAGCTGCGCAACGGGTCGTCGAGGCGGAGCCGGCCCTGCTCGACGACCCGCAGGACCAGGGCAGCGGTGAACATCTTGGAGTGCGAGGCGACCGGGAAGGGCAGCCCCGGGGTCATGGCCTGGCCGCGCTCGACATCCGCCTGCCCCCAGGCGCCGTGCAGCAGCAGCGTCGCGTCGTGACCGACAGCGGCCACCAGACCCGGCAGACGCAAGGTGCGTTGCCGGTAGCCCAGCCACTGGTCGAGGTAGTGGGCGGCATCGGCCAGCAAACTGACGTCCATGACCGGGACCGTAGCGGGGCCCGCCGGGCGCTAGGGTTTGCACCCATGCGCCCCGTTCTCGTCCCGGCCTTCACCCTCGTCCTCGCGCTCGCCGGCTGCGCCAGCAACGGGCCGACGGGAGCCGTGAAGGCGCACACCGTGCGTTCCGCCTCCCCGGCTGCGAGCCCGAAGTACGCCGACCAGCCCGGCGCGGCTGCCGCCACCGCACCCTGCGCCGGCAAGGTCACGCCCAACGCCTCCGTGGCTGCCAAGCTGCCCCAAGGCTTCCCCGTGCTGGCCGGCTGGACGGGCACGGAGGCAGTGACACAGGGCAAGACCACAGCGGTGCGTGGCGTCGTCGCGGGCGCGCCAGGCGCCATCGTGACCGATCGCGACACGGTCTTCACCCAGATCAAGGCCGCCGGGTACCAGGTCACCGGCTCCGACCAGGAGCCCGGCTTCGAGGCCGACGGGGACTTCACCGGTCCGCACCCGGGGAACATCAACGTGAAGCTGCTCTGCCAGGGCCACCTCCTGGTGACCTACACCTTCACGGCTTAGGCGGCCCCCCGGCGCGTCAGGTCAAGGCACGCTGGCCGCGGGTCGATGATGTCGGCATGCCCCGCCGCCGCCTGCGCCCGGACGACGCCACCGCTGATCCGGCACCGCCTGGCGGCCTGGCCTCGACCGCGGGCGTCACGCCCCCGACGGGGATCGCCCCGATCCGCGACATCCTGCCCGGCACGCCTCCCGCGCACCCGACACCGCAGCCGGTCGACGAGTGGCTGCTGGCGCTGCCCGGCCTGCCTCGTCCGGTGCACCGGGTCGTGCCGGTCGCCTGCCGGCATCACGAGGGGGAACCGACGCCGTGGTCGCGGGTGGAGGCCGACGCGAAGGCTGGCGTCGCCCTGCGACGGTGCGAAGCCTGCGACGACGCGGTCTACCTGCTGGACTCGGCCCGGCGTTGGACGGCACCGCCGCTATGGGCCTGCCCGACGTGCGGCGAGAGCGAGATCCAGCTCGTGGCCGGCCTGAGCCTGACCGACGACGGTCGCGTCTCCTGGGTCGTCCTCGCCGGACAGTGCGGGGGCTGCCACCACAGCTGCGGGCTCACCGACCTGCTCGTCGACGACCAGGAGCTCGCCGAGGTCCTCGCCGCCCTCTGAGGCCAGGCACTGCGGTGGCAGGAGTTCCCCGCGGTCCGGCGAAAGCAGGCGCACCCAGCATCGCCATCCGAGGGGACAACCCATGAACGTTCGGCTCGCCCTGGGCGTCACCGGCCTGTGCGTCGCACTCACCGCCAGTCAGGCCCTCGCCGCTCCCCACAAGGCGAAGGGCAAGGGCAAGGGCGCCGGACCGGTCGTCTGCAACCAGATCAACGACCCCACGCCGGACGCGATCGTCGACCTCACCAACGGCTTGGCCAAGAAGGGCCAGCAGGACGACACGTCGGACATCATCTCCGCGGACCTCGCAAGCAACGCCAAGGACCTGACGGCGGTGATCCGCCTGAAGAGCCTCGCCGGCTCCCCCACTGTCTGGCCCGAGGCCCACTTCTACCTGCTCCAGTGGACCGTCCCGGACCACGCCACGCCCGTGTACCTCGGCGGCACGATCGACCCCAACCCGGCGTCGGCGGCGTTCGGCACGCAGTTCTACTTCGGCGACGTCGCCAACTTCCCGAGCAGCGCCACGACGGTCTTCATCGGCTTCAACGTCGACCAGGCGGCAAAGGTCAAGGGCACGGTCAGCACCGACAAGGCGACGGTGACACTGTCGGTCCCGATCAGCCAGCTCAGCGGCTATGGCACCTTCTCCCCCGGCACGAGGTTCTCCGACATCACCGCCGAAAGCCAGGTCCTCATCAACGGCCCGGACACCCCGGCCAACCTGCCCCTGTTCGGGGGCACGCTCGCCCAGGGCGTGAGCACGCCGGACACCGACCTCGCGGCCAAGCCCTACGTCGCGGGCACCCCGTCCTGCGTGAAGCCTGGCGCCTGACAGCCGCGCCGGCGAGCGCAGGGAGACCTGTCGTTTGCCTGACAAATCTCGTCACAACGGGCTATGTGCGCTCCACCTGGTGGGGGCAAGGATCGAGGAGTGACGCTCCCAGGGCACGTGCCCGCGCCCCGCGGGCCGGCTGTCGGTGTCCTGCTGCTCGTCGAGGACGACCCAGACCACGCGTTCCTGGTCCGGCGGCGGCTGCGCGAGCAGTTCGCCGCCGAGCTCGAGATCGTCCACCTCAGCACGGCGGCGGAGGCGACCCGACGGCTGGCCGCCGGTGACGTCCGCTGCGTCGTCCTCGACCTGTCGCTGCCCGACGCGCGCGGACTCGAAGCCGTCGCGGCCGTCCGGGCCGCGGACCCCAGCGTCGCCATCGTCGTGCTGACCGGGATGAACAGCGACGAGCTCGGGCGCCAGGCGGTCCAGCTCGGCGCGCAGGACTACCTGGTCAAGGGCCAGCACGAGCCGGACGCCGTCGGCCGCTCGGTCATCTTCGCTCTCGAGCGGACCAAGCGGCAGGCCGCCGAGCAGAGCCAGGCCATGCTCGCCGGCCAGCTGCAGCTGGTGCTCGAGGCCAGCGCGGAAGGGATCTGCCTACTGGACGCCGACGGCCGGCTCAGCTTCGCCAACCGGGCCGCGGCGGACCTGTTCGGCATCGCGGCGGACAGACTGGTCGGCCGGGCGTTGCACGACTTCCACGTCTGTCCCGACCCCTCGTGCACCCTCGGCGAACGCCTCCGGACCGGGCTGCAGAGCGACGCCGGCGAGCAGCTGTTCCGCTCCCGTGACGGCGCCACCTGCGTCCTGGAAGTGCGCGTCCGCCCGCTGCACACCGGCGGTGGGTCCGTGGTCAACCTCAGCGACGTCACGGCGCGACGACATGCGCAGGACGCCCTCGCCGAGCGCGAGGCCCAGCTCGTCGACGCGCAGCGACTCGCCCATCTCGGGAGCTGGGAGTGGGACGTCACAACCGACGAGGTGCATTGGTCGGCGGAGATGTTCCGGGTCACCGGGCTGATTCCCGGCGAGGTCCCGCTGGACGGTGGCGCCTTCGGGACCTACGCGGCACTCGTGCCGGAGGGGGAACGCGCAGAGCTGAGGATGCTGTTTGACAGCTGGACCACGGCCCGGGCTCCCGTCGCCGTCGTCCACCAGCTGGTCCGCCCCGATGGCCAAACCCGCTGGTTGCAGTGCCGGGCCAGTGTCAGCGACCTGCCCGGCCATCCGCTGCGCGTCGTCGGCACAGTGCAGGACATCACCGAGCAGAAGGCCGCCGAGGACGCGCTGGCGCACCAGGCCCTGCACGACACCCTTACCGGCCTGCCCAACCGCGCCCTGCTCCTCGACCGTCTCAACCGCGCGCTGGCCGACAGCCGCCGCGCCGCCGTGGCTGTCGTGTTCATGGACCTCGACCGCTTCAAGTGGGTCAACGACAGCCTCAGTCACGCCGCGGGCGACGAGCTGCTGATCGCGGTCGCCCGCCGGCTGAGCGGGCTGCTTCGTCCGGCGGACACCCTGGCCCGCCTGGGTGGGGACGAGTTCGTCCTGGTCTGCGAGCAGCTCGACACGGAGGAGCGCGTCTTCGGCATCATCGACCGCCTGACCCGCGAGCTCGAGCGTCCCTTCCCCATCGAGGGACGCGAGCTCGTCGTGACCGCCAGCATGGGCCTCGCCCTCGCCGCGCCCGGGGACCAGGTGGACTCGGAGTCGCTCATCCGCGATGCCGACACCGCGATGTACCGGGCCAAGGAGAACGGGCGGGCCCGCTGCGAGATCTTCGACGAGGCCATGCGCCAGCGGGCGTCCGAGCGGCTCGAGGTCCAGCACGACCTGCGCCTCGCCCTGCAGCGATCGGAGATCAAGGCCTTCTACCAGCCGATCGTCAGCCTCTGCACCGGCCAGGTCGTCGGTTGCGAGGCCCTCGCCCGCTGGGAGCATCCCGAGCGGGGACTGCTGCTGCCCGTCTCGTTCATCCCCCACGCCGAGGAGACCGGGGCGATCGTCGCCCTCGGCGCAGCAGTCCTGCGCGACGCCTGCCTGCAGGTCGCGCAGTGGAACCGATCCCGGCCGAGCGGTCAGGAGCTGTCGGTGTCCGTCAACGTCTCGGCGCGGCAGCTCGTATCCGACCTGCTCATCGACACCGTCCGCGACGCGCTCGCCGTTTCCGGCCTGCCGCCCGGTCTGCTCTGCCTCGAGGTCACCGAGAGCGTCGTCATGGAGGACGTCGCCGTGAGCGGCATGGTGCTGGGCCAGCTGCGCGACCTGGGCATCCGGACCGCAGTGGACGACTTCGGCACCGGCTACTCGTCGCTGGCCTACCTGCTCAGCCTGCCCGTCGACGTGCTGAAGGTGGACCGGTCCTTCGTCGCGGTGCTCGACGTCGCCGACGGCCCCGCCGTCGCCATAGTGCGGGCCATCGCCGCGCTCGCCGAGGCCCTCGGACTCGGCGTCCTGGCCGAGGGCGTGGAGACCATGGAGCAGCTTGCCCAGCTCGGGGTGCTGGGCGTCCAACAGGGACAGGGGTTCCTCTGGGGACGGGCGGTCCCAGCCGCCCAGGCGGCCTGGGCCACGTGGCCACCGACGGACGGCGCCGTCCCCACGGCACGGCCGGCACCGGCCCACGTCGAGCTGGGGAGGACGAGGTGATGGCGTTCGACCAACTGGTTGTCCCTTCGTCTGTGCTGCTCGGTCGCACGCTGGCGACTCCGCAGCCGACGTTGCTGCTCAACGCCGCCAAGGTCGTCGACCTGATTGTCCTCGGCAGTGCGGTGGCCGTGCTCGGGCACCGGTGGGGGCGTCGACGGAACGCCCCCACCGGGTGGGCGCTGG
>JALYIZ010000159.1 GCA_030775505.1 Actinomycetota bacterium
GTCGTCGAGGGCGGGCAGTAGGTCCAGGCGCGCGCGCCCGACGAGCTCCAGCGCGGCGTCGGGAGTGGTGCCCAGGGCCGTCGCGAGGGACAGGGCTGGGAGCGCGTAGGAGTCGCGCATGAGGATGGCCACCCGCTCACGTTCGGGCAGTTGTTCGAGCGCCTCCGCGAGCTGCTGCTGGACCTCGTCGTTGGCCAGCAGCCCCCCGCCCATCGGCAGGTCGGGCTCCGCATCTGCCGCGGCCCGGCCCAGTTGGCGGGCCCGGGCGAACCACCAGCCCACGAGGTCCGACACCGACTCGGGGTTGCCACGCAGGGCGTCCACCAGGTCCAAGGCGCTGTTCTCGACGATCTCGACCGCGCTGTCGGCGGTGCAGCCCAGCCGGCGCGTGGCGTCGTGGACGCGGTCGGCGTGGACGCGTACGGCAGCGATCAGCTCCTCGGCGGAGACGTCGCGTCCTGCTGCCTGCTGCGCCACCTGGCTACCTTAGGGCGGCCCAGTCCCCCCGTCGCCGTTGTGGAGCACCGTGTCCGTCGTCGACCTGCGCAGCGACACTCTGACCCGTCCGACGCCCGGAATGCGGGCAGCCATGGCGGCCGCTGAGGTGGGTGACGACGTCTACGGGGAGGACCCGACCGTCAACGCCCTCGAGGAGGAGGTCGCCGGGCTGCTGGGGCACGAGGCCGCGGTCTTCGTGCCGAGCGGCACGATGGGCAACCAGATCGCGCTGCAGCTGCTGGTCGCCCCCGCGGAGGAGCTGCTGTGTCACAGCGACGACCATGTCGTCACCTACGAGCACGGCGGGCTCGGGCAGCACGGCGGGATCCAAACCCGGACCCTGGACGGACAGCGTGGCCAGCTCACGGTCGAGGGGGTCGAGGCTCAGCTGCGGCCAGCCGGTTGGGGGACGGTGGCCACCCGGGCGGTCAGCGTCGAGCAGACCCACAACCGCGGCGGCGGGAGTGTCTACCCGCTCGGGCAGCTGCAGGCCCTGCGGGCGCTGACGGCAGCCAACGGGGTGGCCCTGCACTGCGACGGCGCGCGCCTCTGGAACGCCTCGGTTGCGACCGGCACGCCGCTTGCCGCCTACGGCGCGGTCTTCGACACGCTGTCGGTGTGTCTGTCGAAGGGGCTGGGGGCTCCGGTCGGCTCGCTCGTCGTCTCGAGTGACCACCTCGCGGCGCGGGCTCGCGTCGTGCGCAAGCGGCTCGGCGGCGGCATGCGCCAGGCGGGGGTCCTTGCGGCCGCTGGCAGGTATGCGCTGGCACACCACGTGGACCGGCTGGCTGAGGACCACCGCCGAGCCGCTGAACTCGGCCAGGCACTGGACGTTGACGAGGTCAGCACCAACATCGTGGTGCTCAAGGTCGACGACGGGCCGGCTTTCGCGTCGGCGGCCAAGCACCAGGGCGTCCTGGTCTCTGTCGTCGGCCCCCGGCGCGTGCGCTGCGTGCTGCACCTGGACGTGGACGACGCCGGGCTCGCCCGCGCGCGCGAGGTGTTGGGTCCGCTGCTCCGGTCAGCCCGCACCCACTGAGCGCTTGCCGACGAAGGCGGGCAGGGTCCGGCAGGCGTGGGCGAGAGCGTCGAGGTCCTCGCCGTAGAGGGCCTGCGGACCGTCACACAGCGCTGACGTCGGATCCGGGTGGACGTCGACGATCACCCCGTCGGCGCCGGCGGCGATCGAGGCCCGGGTCAGCGAGACGACGAGGTCCCGGCGCCCCCCCGAGTGCGAGGGGTCCACGACCACCGGCAGGTGGGACAGGGCGTGGACCATCGGCACGGCCGCGATGTCGAGGGTGTTGCGCGTCGCCGTCTCGAACGTGCGGATCCCGCGTTCACACAGCACGATGTCGAGGTTGCCTCGCTGTGCGACGTACTCGGCCGCCATGAGCCATTCCTCGTACGTGGCTGTCATCCCCCGCTTGAGCATGACGGGCCGACCTGCGGAGCCGACCGCTTGAAGCAGGGCGAAGTTCTGCATGTTGCGCGTGCCGATCTGCAGCATGTCGGCCCATTGGGCAACGAGCGGGACGTCGGCGGCGTCCACGACCTCGGTCACGACGGGCAAGCCGGTCTCCTCCCGGACCTCGGCGAGGATCCGCAGGCCGCGCTCGCCCAGTCCCTGGAAGGCGTAGGGGGAGGTGCGCGGCTTGAAGGCGCCGCCCCTGAGCAGCGTCGCGCCCGCCCCCTGTGCCATCCGGGCCGCGTCGAGTGTCTGCTCGGGGGTCTCAACAGCGCACGGTCCCGCGATCAGCGTGAAGGTGTCAGGTCCGATCGGGACCCCACCCACGGTCACGGTGGTGGCTTCGGGGTGGTTCTCGCGGCTCACCAGCTTGTAGGGCTTGGAGACACGGACGACCTCACCGACGCCGGGCATCGCACGCAGGTTGAGGGCCTGGAACTGCACGACGTCGCCGACCAGGCCGACGATCGTGCGCTGCACTCCGCGGCTGACGAACGCGGACCCACCTGCTGCTTCCACCCGCGCGACGACCGCATCGATCTCTTCCGGAGCCGCGCCGGGGCGCATTACGACGACCATGGGAACGAGCCCTTCCGTGCAAACGAAAAAGCCCCGGGCGGTGGCCCGGGGCTCTCGGTGTGGTCAGGAGTGCGTCAGCGCGCACCCGACCGGGAGACCCGGGTCGGGAACACGTAGTACCAGCTGTGCTGCACGTGACGGACGGTACAGCACGGGGGCCGTCAGACCTCGAGCCGGGGCTGTTCGCCGAGGTCGACGCCACGGTGACCGAGTTCGGTCAGCAGCATGGCGACCAGCACGAGGGCCGCCCCGGCGACGGTGCGGACACCCAGGCGTTCGTGCGCCACGGCGACGGCGAAAACACCACTGAACACGGGCTCCATCGTCATGATGACCGCGGCCCGTGTCGGCGGCAGGTGCGCCTGCGCCCAGGTCTGGACCACGAAGGCGAGGGCCGTCGCGGCGAGGGCGGTCAGGCCCAGGGCCGCCCACACGCCGCCGTCCGGGGGCACGTGCAGGCCGTGTGGGACGACGAAAACCGCGCACAGCGCCGCCGTGGTCAGCAGTTGCACCACCGCCAGGCCGAAGGCCTCGTAGGACGGAGCCCAGCGACCCAGGCCGACGATGTGCAGGGCGAACGCCGCCGCGCACCCCAGCGTCAGCAGCTCGCCGGTCCCCACGGACAGTCCCCTCAGCGACAGCAGCGCCAGGCCGGCAGTGGCCAGGCCGACGGCGGCGGCGACGAGCCGGTCAGGCCGCTGCCGGAGCAACACGGCTCCGGCAACCGGCGTCAGGACGACGAACATGCCGGTGATGAAGCCGGACACCGCAGCTGAGGCCGTCCGTAGGCCCAGGGTCTGCAGCAGGTAGCCGGCGCCCAGGGCCAGTCCCAGCAGCGCCCCGGCCCGCCGTCCACCGGACCCGAGGTCGACCAGGCTGCGCGGCCGGATCAGCAGCATTGCCGCTGCGGCCAACGTGAAGCGCCACAGCAGGAAGTCAGCGACCGGCATCCGGCCAATGGCGTCCTTAACGACGACGAAGGTGGAGCCCCAGATAGCGGTGACGCCGACAAGGGCGCCGGTCGCCAGCCGGGTGACCGGAAGCCGGTCGCCCGCTCGGTGAGCGTTCACGGTGCGGTGCCGGAGCTCACGCGTCCCGCAGCGCGCTGAGCAGCTCGATGTCCCGACGGTGGCTCGAGGCGTCCCCCGGTGTCTCGACCACCAGGGGGACGCCACGCATGGCGGGGTGCCGGAAAAGCTCCGCGAAGGGGTCCATGCCGATGTGCCCGGCCCCGACCGCCTCGTGCCGGTCGCGTCCCGAGCCGAGTGGGTCCTTCGAGTCGTTGGCGTGGACCAGTCCGATGCGTCCCCGGCCAACGGTCTTCACCAGGGTGTCCAGCGTCACCTTCATCCCACCGGGTGAGGCGATGTCGTGTCCGGCCGCGAACAGGTGGCAGGTGTCGAGGCAGACCCCGAGGATGGGATGGGCGTCCAGTTGGTCGAACCACGGACCCAGCTCGTCCACCTTCGCGCACAGGGCCTGGCCGCCACCGCAGGTCGGTTCCACGAGCAACCGGGGACCGGTGGGTTCCGCGGCGTCCAAGATCGGGAGCAGGTGGGTCCGCAGCTGCTTCATTGCCACGTCGCGATGGGTACCCGCGACGGCACTGCCGGCGTGGACGACGACCCCGAGGGCGCCGAGCGCGGTGGCGCGGCCCATCGCGTGGCGCACGGCCTCGACGGACCGGCGCAACGTTGCCTCGGTGGGCGAGCCGAAGTTGACCAGGTAGGGGGCGTGGACGAAGACCGGTAGCCCGGCGTCCCGGCAGAGCTGGCGGAACTGCTCGTCCTGGGCCGGGTCCCCGGCAGTCGGGGCCCAGCCGCGAGGGTTCGAGACGAACACCTGCAGGACCCTGGCGCCGATCTCCTGGCCGTAGGCCAGCCCCTTGAGCAGGCCGCCTGCGACCGGGACGTGCGAGCCCACCGCGGACGGTCTGCGAGGGGGCACCTGGCCAGCCTGGCAGAGGGCACAGCTGCCGGCGGCGAGGGGGTCTGGGTCAGAAGACGTACAGCGTGACCACCGTGCCCTTGCGCACCATCGTGCCGGGCGCAGGGGACTGGTTGCGGACGATTCCCGGACCCGGGATGGAGCGCACGGTGCTGGAGAGGCCCTTCGCGGCGAGGTCGGCCTGCGCCGCCTGTACCGACTGGCCGGTCTCGTCGGGAACCGCGACCAGCTGGGGACCCTTGCTGACCTGCAGCGCCACGGTGGCGCCCCGCGCCGCGGTGCCGTCGTGTGGGGTCTGTGCCACGACCAGGCCAGGCGCGACGGTGTCGCTGAACACCGCCGCCAGGACGGGCGTGAAGCCGGCGGACCTCAGTGCCTGCGCCGCCTCCGCCTGTGGTTTCCCTGCCTCGTCGGGGACAGGGAGGAGCTCGACTCCCTTGCTGACCACGAGCGCGACCGCGGTGCCGGGTCGCAGCTTCTGGCCCGGGGCCGGGTTGGTGCGGATGACCTGGCCGGCCGGGACGAGAGTCGAGTACTCCTGCGCGGTGGGGCCCACGGTGAGCCCGGCAGCGACGAGCGCGGCCGTCGCCGCGTCGACACTGAGCCGGGTGACGTCGGGGACACCTCTGCGGTCCGGGCCCTTCGACAGGACGAGCCGAACCGTGCCGTGCCGGGACACCCGGGCGTCCGGTCCGGGCGACTGGTCCAGGACCGAGCCGGCGGGGACGGTCTCGTCGAAACGTGTTGGCGCGTAGCGCGCGCTCAGGCCCGCGGTGTGCAGGACGGCCTCGGCGGCCGGCTTGGTCAGGCCGACCAGCCGGGGAGTGTGGGTGTACCGACCGGCACCCAGGTACCAACCCGTGCCGCCGACGAG
>JALYIZ010000160.1 GCA_030775505.1 Actinomycetota bacterium
TGCCAGCGCGGCTCAGCCGACTCTCGCCGCTGGGCGCCCGGCTCATCGGCGACGGTGCGCACCTGCGCGCGATCATCGGCTCGGCGTGGTCCGTCGTCGTGCTCGCGGGGCTGGTGACCGGTGTCGTCGCCGGCTTGCACGTCGGCGCCCTGCCGGCACCCACCGCCCTGCCCGTCGCCGTGGCGCTGGCGCTGGGCGCCGTCGATGCCTTCGCCGGTGCGGCGGCCGCGTGCGCGTTCATCGTCACGCTGCTCGCGACGGGAGCCATCTCGTCATCGGACGGGCTGCGCGGGGCGCTTGGGGTAGCCGCGCTGTGGTTCGCTCTCCCTCTGCTCACGGGGGAGACGCGCCCGCTTCGCCGCCAGCCCCTCCGCACGGCCGCCCAGCGCTGGTACCGGGCCGGGGACTTCGTTGTCCTGCCCCCCCTGGGCGCCTGGCTGACCTTCAAGCTCATCAAGGCGCTCCCGGGCCTGTACGGGCACGCCATCCCGCTCGGCCAGTACGCAGGTCGGATCGCCCTGGTCGCGGGTGTAGCGCTGCTGATGCGGCTGACGGTCGAGGAGCTGGCGACGCGGCTCTACCCCGTGCGACTCACCGAGGTCACCCCCGAAGCGCTGCCAGCCGCCTCCACGGCGCAGAGGCTCGCCTCAGTCGCGCTGAAGACCACGTTCTTCGTGTTCGTGGCCATCCCGTTCGTCGGCGTTCGGCCCGAGCTCGCCATCGGTGCGGGGCTGTTCGCGTTCCCCCAGTTCGTCAAGCCCTGGGAATCCCGGTTGCCCAAGGTGACCTGGCTGCACCGGGTCCTGCCGCGCGGCATCGTGAAGATCACCGCACTTGTGGTCATCGGGTTCTACGCGGCAGCGTACCTGGGCAGGCACATCCATGACACGTCGCAACTCGCCGCGGCCGGCTTCCTCGCCCTGTCCGTTCCGCCCGCGGTGATCGCGCTGCTGGGACTCGTCGCCCCGGCAGCGCCGGCTCCCCCGGCCACCTGGCGTCGACGGGCGCTGGGTGCCGCCACCGTCAGCGTGGCGGGGCTCGTGATCTACCGGCTGAGCGTCGTCTGAGCCGTCAGCCCTGGCGGGGTCGACGGCCGAGCGCCGCGAACATCATCGGGCTCGCGATCACCGAAGACCCGTCATGCGTCTGCGCCGTCAGCGCGTCGAGGTCTGCCTCGGTGAGGAGGCCAGCCGACAGGAACATTGGCGCAACCTGAGCGACGAACAGGTCGTAGGGCGGGACACCGGTGTGCGGGTCGCAGAAGACGTGCACGCCCCGGTACTCGGCACTGGTCTCCTGCAACCCGAGCCCCCGCAGGACCGTCAAAAGGCCCCGCCCGTACTGAGGGTCGTAGACGCCGCTCTCGGACATCGTGGCGAGAATGACGCCGAGGACCCGCTCCAGGATCTCGCTCCGTGGCGACGTGGCGCCCATCCCGTGCCAGTCGAGGTCCTCGACGATCAGCCAGCCCCCCGGCTTGAGGGCACCTACCAGCTTGCCGAGGACGACCTCCTTGGCGTCGGCCAGGTGCTCGATGAGCATGCGCGCGTGCACCAGGTCATAGGCGTCCCGGTCGAGCTCGTCGGTCCGCAGGTCCAGCTGGCGCACCTCGACCTGCGGCAGGTCCAGATCGGCAAGCAGCCGCACGTCGATGTCCACGGCGGTCACCCGGCCCGTGGGACCGACCTGCTCGGCGAACCGCCGGGCGGCACTGCCGGCACCCGCGCCCACTTCCAGGACCGCCGCGCCGTGGCCAAGCCCGCAGCGCTGGGCCAGGGCGAGGGTCCCGGGGTCCCAGTAGGCGGCCATCGAGTCCAGCCGCTGCCGTTCGGCATGCCAGCTCTGGTCGAGCACGTATTCAGGCATGGCGCCTCCCCCATGACCTGGGTCCCTCAGCGCGGCCAGGCGGCCGAGCTGAGGCGTTCGACCCAAAAACCGGTGTTGCCGTCTGCGTACCAGATCTCGCGGCGCTCCGGCACGAACGCGGGGGCGGACATGGCATACCCACCCCCACTACTGACCGGGTTCGCCGCATTGACCGCGGGATGGTTCGCGTAGGCGACCTGGCGTGGATGCAGCGGGTCGCGGATGTCCCACACCCGCAGTCCCGACGCGATGGTGCCGCAGGCCAGGATCCCGGGCTCCAACCGCCGAGGCACAGCGCAGTAGTGCGCCGCGTAACCCTGGGTGCCCGACGTCGCACCCGGGTCACCAGCCTGATCCTGACGAGCCTGACGCTCCCACACGGCAAGGCGCATCCGGCTCACCACTCGGGGGTGGGTCTCGTCGGCGATGTCGATGATGCGTACGCCGCCCACGTTCTGGTCTGCCGTGTAGGCCGTGACGTTGCTGGAGTACTCGTCGAACTCCACGACGTACCGGTGCCCCCGGATCGTCACGGGGATGGTGCTCTGCGGGATCGTGACCTCGGGCCAGGTGAGGTAGCCGAGCTCCGGAACCTGGGGGTTCAGCGCGCGGTCCTGGACCTGGGAGATGTCGAGGATGCGCAGGCCGCCCCCGCCGTGGGTGATCTCCTGGTAGTAGTTCTGCGTCGGACCGGTGTTGACGTCAGCCAGGTAGGCCCGCCGGCCGTCGTCGGAGATGGACAGCCCGTGGGTGGCCACGCCCTCGGACCGCCAGACGATCGTGGGCAGCATCGGATTGGTGAGGTCGATAGCTGTCAGCCCGCGATCCGCCGTCGTGCTCGCCCAGTAGGTGAGGCCGTCCGGGGAGAAGGCCCCCTCGTGGCCGAGGATGCCCAGCGGGGTGGTGGCCTTGAAGACCGGCGCCCTACAGTCGCCCGAGACGTCGTACACGTCGACGAGACCCGCCTGGGTCACCGGCGAACCGGCTACCGCGACCAGGAGCCCGCGCTTGGTGTTCAGCCGAAGGGACTCGTGCGGAGTGCGCATGGCGAACGTGTTGAGGACCGTGGTGCGGACCGGATGGTCGGGGTGGGTCATGTCGAGAACCACGACCCCCCCGGGCTTGTTCGCGGTTTCACGCGTCGGGAAGAGCAGCGTGCCGTCGTAGTAGCCGCACTCGTGACCGCTGTGGTCCACATAGCGATGCACCTGGAACCCGCCGCTGTCCCCTTCGTGCCCGACGTCGGTGAGGTTGCAGGTGTAGCCCTTGGCCGCGCGACCGTTGGCGTAGTCCGAGGCCGGCACGCGGCCCTGCCGGCCCGTCTCCGGCCGCGACCCGGAGGCGCACGGGAGCGCGGGGGTGCTCCCCATGCCCGCCGCACGGTAGGCCGCGGGCGGGGGCCCCTGATGCAGGGCGCCGTGACCCAGGCTCCCGTGCAGCCGGGCGTACTCGTCCAGAGCTGTGAAAGCGGGTGGACCGCCCACTGCCAGGGCCGAGGCCACGCACCCCGCCCCGACGAGGGCGGTGATGCCGTGGAAGACCGGACGAGCCCGGAAGGAGATCAGACGCATCCCGCCCACTTCGCGGCGCACGACCGCATTCCTGCCGCGTTCCAGCCGAGTTGCCCGGCCGTGCCCGGCGGGTAAGCAAACGTCACCCCGTCGCGCCATATACGGACGTACCCTGCGCCAACAGCCTGTCGCCGCGGTGACCCCTGGGACGCCGCTCCTGAGCCGGAGCCCTCATGCCCCCTCGTCCCTCGTCCGCCGCGCGGAAGCTCTCCCGCGCCCTGGCCGTCAGCGGGCTCAGCACGCTGCTTCTCGGAGCGGGCGTGCCCAGCGCATCCGCGGCCACCGGCTTCGACAACCCAACCAGCCACGACACCGCTCAGCAGTTCACGAGCACCGGGAACCCCCAGCGCCAGGACACCCCGAACGACCCCAACTACGACGAGGCTGAGCCGGGCAGCGCCCACTTCGACCAGAACGCCACGCTCAGCAATGAACGCTTCGACC
The DNA here is from genome assembly GCA_030775505.1 of Actinomycetota bacterium. The sequence goes on from JALYIZ010000160.1 coordinate 3,882, forward strand.
TCTTCGGGTTCCCGTCCGCCCTCACCCCGCAGGCCAGGTACAAGAACGCTCCCTACGGTGGCGCGAGCGGCGGACAGGCCGGGAGCCCCCAGGTCTCCGGCTTCAACGCGGCGGGGGCGTGGAAGCGCGAGACCGGTCGGCCCGACGTCGTGATCGCGATCCTGGACACCGGGATCCGGTGGGAGGACCAGGGGCTGCGCACGCAGGTCCACCTCAACAGCGCCGAACTCCCGCTTCCCCAGCTCGCCGACGGTTCGACGTCACCCGTGTATGACGCCAACGGAGATGGGGTCTTCAACGTCGACGACTATGCGAAGGACCCGCGGGTCGGCAAGGCGCAGCCCACCGGCGAGGACTTGATCTTCACGTTCGGCCACTGCCAGCTCACCGCCCAGGGAGCCGGCAAGGTACCCGTCGGCTCGACCTGCTCAGGCTCGGCGCACTTCGACAACGACGGCAACGGCTTTGCCAACGACATCGCGGGCTGGGACTTCTTCAACAACACCAACGACCCGGTGGACCGCTCCTCCTACTTCGCGGCCCGAAACCACGGGACGGGACGAGCCAACGGGGCCGCCGAGCTCGGCAACGACGGGACCGGGTCGCTCGGGGTCTGCCCGAAGTGCCAGTTCGTCCCGATCCGGATCTACGACACGTTCGTGTCCGATGGGAACACGTTCGGCCTGGGGATCGTGTACGGGACCGTCATCGGCGCCTCCGTCATCGAAGGCAGCAACGGAAGTCTGACGCACACCGCGTTCTCGCAGGCCGCCAGCCAGTACGCCTACGACCATGGCGTCGTCCAGACGTTCTCCGGTAACGACCTCAACACCGGCGACCACAACTACCCCGCGAACTACAACCACACGATGGAGATCCAGGGGACGGTTCCCGACGGCGGCGGTGCCGTGGACGCGGTGCTGCAGAAGCTGCCGAGCGCCCTTCGCTCGCAGCTGAAGCTTCCCGCCACCGATCCGAGCGTGACGACCTACTTCCGGGGCGCCAACACGACCCAGTACGGCGGCCACAGCTCCGTCGCGTTCGAAGGCTCGACCGGGTCCGAGAACACCGGCAAGGCCTCGGGCGGCGTCGCACTCGTGATCGCAGCCGCGCGCGACGGCGCCCGCCACCTGACCCTTCGACCCGACGAGGTCAGGGAGATCGTCGAGCAGACCGCCGAGCCGGTGACGCAGGCGAACGGCGTCGGCGTCGGGAACCAGGACCCCGGGGTCGTCAACCCGGGAACCGACAGCAACTTCACGACCCACTTCGGCTGGGGGCGCGCCAACCTTGGCGCAGCGGTGCAGCATGCGTTCGATGGCGACATCCCGCCCGTCGCCTCCATCGCCAGCCCCGACTGGTACGCGCCGCTGCCCGGCGCCAGCGCGACGATCGACGGGCTGGCCGAAGCGCCCACCGGAGCAGCAGCCAACGCCGCGTTCAGCTGGACGCTGCGGGTCGGCGCGGGTCTGGCG
>JALYIZ010000161.1 GCA_030775505.1 Actinomycetota bacterium
GCCGTACCCAGCGCGAGCCCATCGGCGCTCGACACCGGGTTCGCTGTACCCAGCGACGGCCCCACCACGCCACCCCCCGCCTCGCGCGCCGCTGTCGCAGCGGCCTCCTCGACTGCCTCGTCCGGCGGCCGGCTCAACCACCTCATCGCACTCGTCCTCGGGGCGGCCGTGCTGCTCGGCATCGGCGGGGCGACCGGTCTGTACCTGACCCGAGAGGGCGCATGACGGCGGCGGCGCATCGGGACCCCGCGTGCCTGTTCTGCCGGATCATCGCCGGCGAACTGCCGGCCGTGGTCGTGCACGACACGCCCCGGACCTTGGCCTTCCGGGACCTCGCACCCCTGGCGCCGGAGCACGTGCTCGTCGTCCCGAAGTCGCACTTCGCGACGGCCGCGGTCCTTGCCGAGACAGATCCGGGGTATCTCGGTGAGGTGATGGCAACGGCCACCGAGGTCGCCGCCCTGTGCGGCCTTGCCGGTGACGGTTACCGGCTCGTCGTCAACACCGGGCGCGACGGGGGACAGACCGTCGAGCACCTGCATGTCCACGTCCTCGGCGGGCGCCGGCTGGGGCTGTTGGGCTGATGGCGACGTCGGTGCCACCCGCGCGCGTGACCAGCAAGCTGGTGGTCCCGCCCAGCTACCCGATGGTGAGCCTCCTCGGTCCCGGGGACGTCCTGCTGACCACGATCGAGCGGGTGCTGCCCAGTGATGTGCACGTGCGAGGCAACGAGGTCAGCCTGACCGGTACACCGGCCGACAACGCCCTCGGACTGGCGTTGTTCGACCAGCTGATGGGCATGCTCGACAAGGGAGAGCAGTTGTCGGCCGAGGCCGTCGAGCGGGCGCTCACCCTGCTGCGCGAAGGCTCTGAGCGGCCGGCCGACGTCCTCACCCTCAACATCCTGTCCAACCGCGGGCGCACGATCCGGCCGAAGACCGTCAACCAGAAGCGCTACGTGGAGGCGATCGACCGGCACACGGTCGTCTTCGGCATCGGACCAGCGGGAACGGGAAAGACCTACCTCGCCATGGCCAAGGCGGTACAGGCCCTGCAGGCCAAGCAGGTCAACCGGATCATCCTGACCCGGCCCGCGGTGGAGGCCGGCGAGCGTCTGGGATTCCTCCCCGGAACTCTCTACGACAAGATCGACCCCTACCTGCGGCCGCTCTACGACGCCCTGCACGACATGCTCGACCCGGAGTCGATCCCCCGGCTGATCAGCGCCGGGACGATCGAGGTGGCCCCGCTGGCCTACATGCGCGGCCGCACGCTCAACGACGCCTTCATCATCCTGGACGAGGCGCAGAACACCTCCCAGGAGCAGATGAAGATGTTTCTCACCCGGCTGGGGTTCGGCTCCAAGATCGTGGTGACGGGGGACGTGACGCAGGTGGACCTGCCCAGCGGGACCGCCAGCGGGCTGCGCGTCGTGCGGGAGATTCTCGACGGGGTGGACGATGTGCACTTCGCCACGCTGACGTCAGCTGACGTGGTCCGGCACAAGCTGGTCGGCCGGATCGTCGACGCGTACGAGCACTACGACGAGAGCCGGGGTGAGTCGGGACCGGGCAGCGGCCCGGCCCGGCGGCCACCCGGCCGGCGCGACGACGTGAGACGGTCCCGCTCGTGAGCATCGAGGTGGCCAACGAGTCGGGCTCTGCCGTCGACGAGGCGTCGCTGGTGCGGCTCGCGCGGCACGTGCTCGACCACATGGGGGTCTCCCCGCTCGCCGAGCTGTCCCTGCTGATCGTCGACGAGGACGAAATGGCGCGGCTGCACCAGAAGTGGATGGGCGAGCCCGGCCCGACGGACGTGATGGCCTTCCCGATGGACGAGCTTGACCTGCGTGGCTCCCGCGGGGTCAGCCACGGCCAGTACCGCGGCGGCCCCGACGAGGATGAGGACACCGGACCCACCGTGCTCGGCGACATCGTCCTGTGCCCCACGGTCGCGGCGGCCCAGGCGCTCGCGGCCGGACACTCCAGCGAGGACGAGCTGCATCTGCTGTGCACCCACGGGGTCCTGCACCTGCTGGGCTACGACCATGGCGAACCGGCCGAGTACGAGGAGATGTTCGGGCTGCAGGGCCGGCTTCTGGCGTCGTGGCGCGAGACCGGGGCGGCCCGCGAGGGATGAGCGTCAACGGGACACACGCGCTTCCCGTCGTGGCTGTCGCGGCCGGCGCCGTGGCCGTCGCTGGTCTGATGGCCTGCGTCGAGGTCGCCATTACCCGCGTCTCGCGGGTACGCGTCGCGGAGTTGGTGCGGGAGGGCCGGCCGGGAGCAGTCCGGCTGGCCACGGTCCTCACCGACCCCCCTCGCTCGCTCAACCTGCTCCACCTGCTCCGGGTCGCCGCCGAGGTCGCTGCCACCAGCGTCGTCACCGCCTACTTCCTCGACCGGTTCGGCGGCTGGACGGCCGTGCTGCTCGCCGTGGCCCTCATGACCGTGGCCTGCTACATCTTCGTCGGCGTCGCACCGCGCACTCTCGGCCGTCAGCATGCCGAGCGGGTGGCGCTCGGGGGCGCCGGCCTGGCCCTGGCGCTCACCCGGATCTTCGGCCCGCTGCCCCGGTTGCTGATCCTGCTGGGCAACGCCTTGACCCCCGGAAAGGGGTTCCGGGAGGGGCCGTTCGCGTCCGAGGCAGAGCTCCGCGACCTCGTCGAGATCGCCCAGCAGCGCGGGGTCGTCGAGCAGACCGAGCGCGACATGATCAACTCGGTGTTCGAGCTCGGTGACACCATCGTGCGCGAGGTGATGGTCCCGCGCACGGACATGGTCACGATCGAGCGGGGCAAGACAGTGAAGCAGGCCCTCAACCTCGCCCTGCGCAGTGGCTTCTCGCGGATCCCCGTCACGGGTGAGAACGCAGACGACGTCGTGGGCGTCGCCTACCTCAAGGACCTCGTGCGCAAGGAGCGCACCGAGGCCGGTGCGGCGATGAAGGTCGAGGACGTCATACGCGACCCGGTTTTCGTCCCCGACTCGAAGCCCGTCGACGAGCTGCTGCGGGAGATGCAGAAGAGCCTCGGGCACATCGCCGTCGTCGTGGACGAGTACGGGGGGACGGCCGGTCTCGTGACGATCGAGGACGTCCTCGAGGAGATCGTGGGCGAGATCACCGACGAGTACGACCGGGAGTCGCCTCCGATCGAGCCCGTCGACGAGCTGACGACGCGGGTGACCGCCCGGCTGCCGGTCGACGAGCTGGAGGAGCTGTACGACGTCGTCCTCCCGCACGACGGGGTGGACACGGTGGGTGGCCTGATGGCGAGCGCGCTCGGCCGGGTCCCGATCCCCGGCGCGGTCGTCGAGCTCGGCGGCCTGGTCCTGCAGGCCGAGAGCGCGAAGGGCCGGCGCAACCAGATCGGCACCGTGCTGGTCCGCCGCGAGCCCCCTGCGGAGGCTGCCGGTGAGGGGCCATGACCCCGCTCGACCCGGAGGACGCCAAGCTCGTCACGCTCGCCCGGACGGCCTACCTGCGGGCCTACGCACCTCACCGCGGCGCCGCGCAGGGCGCAGCCGTACGCGACACCGACGGGCGGACGTACGCGGCGGCGACCGTGGAGAACGCGGATCCGGCCCTGTCGACGTCCGCCCTGCGCGGAGCGGTCTCCGCGGCCGCGTCGAGCGGGGTGCGCACGTTCGAAGCGGCGGTCGTGCTCGGCGAGGTGGCGCTCGACCCCGCTGACCTGGCTGTCCTGCGCGAGTTCGGGGCCGGCATACCCGTGCTCGCCGCTGCCCTCGACGGGCAGGTCCGCGAGACCGTGCGCACCTGAGTCTGGGAGACTGGCCCGTTGTGACCTCCGCCGGCGTGACAGGCCCCCCGTTCCGCTCCGGCTTCGCCTGTTTCGTCGGTCGGCCCAACGCCGGGAAGTCGACGCTGACCAACGCCCTCGTGGGTACCAAGGTCGCCATCACCAGCAGCCGTCCGCAGACCACCCGGCACGTCGTCCGCGGCATCGTGCACCGGCCCGACGCCCAGCTGGTCCTCGTCGACACGCCAGGACTGCACAAGCCGCGCACCCTGCTGGGACAGCGGCTCAACGACCTGGTCCGCGAGACCTACGCCAGTGTCGACGTGGTCTGCCTGTGCGTCACCGCGGACGAGAAGATCGGACCCGGGGACCGCTTCATCGCTGCCGAGCTCGCGGAGCTCGGCACTCCCGTCATCGCGGTCCTGACCAAGACCGACCTGGCCGGCAAGCAGAAGATCGGCGAGCAGCTGCTGGCCCTGTCGGCCCTGGGGGAGTGGGCGGACATCGTGCCGGTCAGCGCCGTGTCCAGCTACCAGGTCGGGCTGCTCACCGACCTGCTCGTGGCCCGGCTCCCACCCGGTCCGGCGCTCTACCCCGACGGCGAGCTCACCGACGAGCCCGAGCAGGTGCTGGTGGCCGAGATGATCCGGGAGGCGGCGCTGGAAGGGGTCCGTGACGAGCTGCCGCACTCGATCGCCGTCACGATCGAGGAGATGGCCCCGCGGGCCGACCGCAACCTGGACCGGCCGCTGGTCGACATCTACGCGACCTTGTACGTCGAACGCGACAGCCAGAAGGCGATCGTGCTCGGGACGGGCGGTGCCCGCCTGCGCGGGGTCGGGACGGTGGCCAGGCGACAGATCGAGGGTCTGCTCGGCTCGCAGGTGTACCTGGACCTGCGCGTCTCAGTCGCCAAGGACTGGCAGAAGGACGCCAAGCAGCTCCGCAAGCTGGGCTTCTGACAGGCGCGTCCTGCGGCGGGCTGCGGTGTGCAGCACTAACGTGAGCGGGTGGAGTCCGGACCAACGACGTGAGCCTCTACCGCGACGAGGCGGTGGTCCTGCGGACCCAGAAGCTCGGTGAGGCGGACCGCATCATCACGCTGCTCACCCGACGGCACGGGAGGGTCCGGGCCGTCGCCAAAGGCGTCCGCCGGACCAGGTCGAAGTTCGGCTCGTCGGTCGAGCCGTTCTGTCACGTCGACCTTCAGCTCTACGCCGGCCGGGAGCTCGACATCGTGACCCAGGCCGAAACCCTCACGCCCTACGGCGAGCAGCTCGTCGGCGACTACGGCCGGTACACGGCGGGGACCGCCGTCCTCGAGACCGCGGAGCGGCTCACCGCCGAGGAGCGCGAGCCCTCCCTCCGGCTGTTCCTGCTCGTCATCGGTGCGCTGCGGGCCCTGTCGGAGCACGACTCCTCGCTGGTGCTCGACGCCTTCCTGCTGCGGGCCATGTCCGTCGCCGGCTACGCGCCCGCCCTCGAGGCGTGTGCCCGCTGCGGCGAGGCAGGTCCGCACCGGGCCTTCTCGGTCCCGGCCGGCGGCAGCGTGTGTGCCGGCTGCCGCC
>JALYIZ010000162.1 GCA_030775505.1 Actinomycetota bacterium
CGCCTGACAAGGCCAGGAGGAGGCGACGCGCGCCAGGACGCTGCATGAGGAAACCCATGCGTCAGTGGTTCGGCGTGCGCAGCGCACTTCCTGCTCGCGTGACGGTCCTCTCAGCCGCCGAGGTAGGGCCGGCCGACCCCGGCGGGAGCGACATCGACCGGTGTGCCGGAACCGTCCCTTTTGCCGGTGGCTGGCGGGAGCTCAACCGGGTCCCCACCGGCGGAGGCGGCCCAGGCGGGCGCCGGGCCGGCCCAGCCGAGGACCAGCAGCGCCTCGCCCGTCAGCAACCGCTGGCAGCGCACCCCACCCGTCGCCCGCCCCTTGCGCGGGTACTCGGAGAGCGGGGTGACCTTGACCGTGGAGACCACACCGGGCCCACGGCCCCGCTCAGGCGGCAGTCCGCCGCCGGTGACCACCAAGGGCTCATCGAAGAGCGTGTCCCCCGTCAGGCGCACCGCACAGAAGCCGACGACGAACGCGCCGGTCGACAGCTTCACGCCCGCCATCCCCCCGGCCGGCCGGCCCTGTGGCCGCACCGACGAGGCCGGGAAGCGCAGCAGGTCGCCGCTGGAGGTGAAGAAGACCAGCTCCTCCTCGCCATCCACCAGGTCCACCCCGCTGACGACCTCGTCACCCGGCTTGAGCGCGATCACGTCGATGCTGTCGAGCTTGGCCGGCCAGTCCGGCGTGACCCGCTTGACGACGCCCTGCCGGGTGCCCAGGACGAGCCCGGGGCCCGCCGCCGGACCGCCACCGCCGAGCGAGCACAGCCCCACGACGCGCTCACCGCGACCGAGCTCGGCGAACTCCGCCGCCGCGGCACCACCCCGTAGCGACAGGGCACCCGTTGTCACGCCGGGAACGGCGGGGACGTTGAGGACCGACGCGCGCACCACCCGGCCGCCCGACGTCAGCAAGCCCACCTGGCCACGCGTGGTGGCCCGCGCCGAGGACACGATCACGTCGTGCCTGCTCCGGCCGGTTCGCGACGTCGTTGCCTCTGCGACGACGGGCGTGCGGGCCAGCAGCCCGGTCGACGACAGCAGCACGTCGCACGGCTCGTCCGCGACCTCCAGGGTCGCCATCGTCGTGACGAGGGCTTTCAGGTCGCCCCCGACGAGGACGGTCCGTCGGGGCGTCCCGTGCTCGTCGGCAACCGCCTTGAGCTCCTTCCCGATCACCCGACGCAGCTTCGCCGGCGACGCCAGGATGGACTCAAGCTCGGCCATCGTCGCCCGCAGCTCGGCGAGCTCAGCTTCGAGCTTCGCGACCTCCAGCGCAACCAGGCGGCGCAGCTGCATGTCGAGGATGTATCCGGCCTGCACGTCCGACAGCGCGAAGCGCTCGATGAGGGCGGCCCGCGCGGCGCTGACGTCCGCGGACCCCCGGATGATCCGTACGACCTCGTCGATGTTGGCGAGCGCGAGGAGCAGCCCCTCGACCAGGTGAGCGCGCTCCTGGGCCTTGCGCAGCCGGTGGCGCGAACGTCGGGTGACGACATCCACCCGGTGGTCCAGGAACACCTGCAGGAGCTCGCGCAGCCCGAGCGTGCGCGGCTGACCCTCCACGAGCGCCACGTTGTTGATCCCGAAGCTCTCCTCGAGCGGGGTGAGCCGGTAGAGCTCGGCCAGGACGGCCTGGGGGTTGAAGCCTGACTTCACCTCGAACACCAGCTGCGTCCCGAGCTGGCGGTCGGTGAGGTCCTTCACGTCTGAGATTCCGAGCAGCTTCTTGCCGGTCACCAGCTCCTTGACCTTGGCGATGACGCGCTCCGCCCCGACCCCGTACGGGAGCTCGGTGACCGTGATCTGGGATTTGCCGCGCGGGAGCGGTCCCACCTCGGCGGTTGCCCGCATCCGCACCACGCCCCGGCCGCTCTCGTAGGCGGCCCGGACCTCCGTCATGCCGAGCAGCTGTCCGCCGGTGGGCAGGTCCGGGCCGGGGACCAGCGCCATGAGCTCGTCAAGGGCCGCGTCCGGGTGCTCCAGCAGGTGCCGCGCGGCATCGACCACCTCGACGAGGTTGTGCGGGATCATGTTGGTGGCCATCCCGACGGCGATGCCTGACGTGCCGTTGACGAGCAGGTTGGGCATCGCGGCGGGGAGCACCGAGGGCTGTGTGAGCGACCCGTCGTAGTTGCTCTCGAGGTCGACAGTCTCCTCGTCGAGGTCGTCGGTCAGCAGCATCGCCGCATCCGTCAGCCGGCACTCGGTGTACCGCGAGGCCGCCGCTGAGTCGTCCGGTGACCCCCAGTTGCCGTGTCCGTCGATGAGCGGGACGCGCATCGAGAACGGCTGGGCAAGGCGCACCATCGCGTCGTAGATCGCGGTGTCGCCGTGCGGGTGGTACTTGCCCATCACGTCCCCGACGACGCGTGCGCTCTTCACGTACGGCCGGTCGGGTCGCAGCCCGCTGTCGGCCATCGAGTAGAGGATCCGGCGGTGCACCGGCTTCAGGCCGTCGCGGGCGTCGGGAAGGGCCCGCGCGTAGATGACGGAGTAGGAGTAGTCCAGGTAGGACGACTCGATCTCGTCGACCACGCTCGTGTCGAGGATCGTGCCCTCGCCCTCGAAGGGCGGGATGGTGCTGCTCGCGGTGCGCTTGCGTGCCATCAGGTGTCCAGCAGCTCCTTGTTCACGCGCGCAGCGCTGTTGATGATGAAGTCCCGCCGCGGTGCCACGTCGTTGCCCATGAGCAGCTCAAGTGCCCGCTCGGCATCCTGGGCGTCCCCGAGGTTGATCCTGCGCAGCGTCCGGGTCGCCGGGTGCATCGTGGTCTCGGCAAGCTGGTCGGGGTCCATCTCGCCCAGGCCCTTGTAGCGCTGGATCTGTCCCTTGACCCGCTTGCCCGCGCTCTCGAGCTTCTTCAGAGCCTGCTGCATCTGCTTTTCGCTGTAGGTGTAGAGGGGTGAGGACCCGCCGACGACCTCGATCCGGTGCAGGGGCGGCACGGCCGCGTACAGGCGCCCGCTGTCGATCACTGGTCGCATGTACCTGGCGAACAGCGTGATGAGCAGGCAGCGGATGTGCGCCCCGTCCACATCGGCGTCCGTGGTGATCACGATCTTGCCGTAGCGCATCGCCTCGAGGTCGAACGTGCGTCCCGTCCCGGCCCCGACCACCTGAATGATCGACGAGCACTCGGCGTTGGACAACATCTCCGAAGGGCTGGCCTTCTGGACGTTGAGGATCTTTCCGCGCAGCGGCAGCAAGGCCTGGAACTCACTGTTGCGCGCGAGCTTGCCGGTGCCGAGGGCGGAGTCGCCCTCGACGAGCCACAACTCGGTCCGGCTGACCTCGCTGGAGCGGCAGTCGGCCAGCTTGGCCGGCAGCGTGGAGGTCTCGAGGGCGGTTTTGCGCCGCGCCATGTCTTTGTGAGCCTTGGCCGCCTGCCGGGTGCGCGCGGCGGCGGCGACCTTCTCCAGCACGGTCCGGGCCTGTGCCTTGGTCTTGCGGTTGTCCAGGAAGGCCGTCCGCAGCCCCTTCGCCACCACGTCGGCGACGATCTTCGCCACCCCTGGAGTCCCGAGCTCGTCCTTGGTCTGGCCCAGATACTGCGGCTCCGGCACCTTCACCGTGACGACCGCCGTCAGCCCCTCCAGGACGTCGTCCTTCACCACGGACTCGTCCTTGGCCTTGAGCACCCGCGCGCTGAGCAGGGCTTCGTTGAGGGTGCGCAACAGAGCCCGCTCGAACCCGTTCTGATGGGTTCCGCCGTGCTGGGTCGCGACGACGTTGCAGAAGCTCGACACAGAGCTGTCGTAGCCGGTGCCCCACCGCAGCGCGATGTCGACCTCGCAGACCCGCTCCACGGTCTGCGTGGACATGTGCCCCTGGGCGTCCAGTACGGGCACAGTCTCCTTGTAGGCCCCCGAGCCGGTGATGTGGATGGGGTCGCACACGGGCCCGTCAGGTGCGAGGTGCTCGACGAAGTCCGCCGTGCCGCCGTCGAACCGGAAGACCTCCTCCGTCGGTGTCTCACCCCGGCGGTCGATCAGGGCGAGGGTCAGGTGGGGGACGAGGTAGGCGGTCTGCCGGAGCCGAGCGACCAGGTGCTCGGCGTCGACCGCCGACCCCTTGCTGAACAGCGCGACGTCCGCCCACCACCGGACCGCGGTCCCGGTGGAGGCTTTCGGCGTCCGACCCGCGACCGACAGACCCTCTCGCGGGGTGAAGGCGGCCCCCGGCCCGTCTCCGGCGAACACGCCCGGGACGCCACGGCAGAACGACATCGTGTGCACGCGCCCGGCCCTGCGCACGGTCACGTCCAGGCGGGCGGACAGCGCGTTGACGACGGACGCGCCGACGCCGTGGAGACCGCCCGAGGTCTTGTAGCCCCCCCCACCGAACTTGCCCCCGGCGTGCAGCTTGGTGAGGACGAGCTCGACGCCGGTGAGCCCGCTGCGGGGCTCGATGTCCACCGGGATGCCGCGACCGTCGTCGTCGACCTCGACGGACCCGTCGGCGTGCAGGATCAGCTCGATGCGCGAGCAGTGCCCGGCCAGGGCCTCGTCCACGGCGTTGTCGACGATCTCGTACGCGAGGTGCGTCAGACCCTTCGAGTCGGTCGACCCGATGTACATGCCTGGGCGCTTGCGCACCGCCTCCAGGCCTTCCAGGACGGACAGGTGCTTGGCGGTGTAGCCGCTGTCGGGGCCCCGACCGGGCGCTGCGGGGGACTGCGGTCGGGCGGCCGGGCGCGTCACCTGGGTCCTTCCGGGCGAGTGGGCGGGAACACGCCACGATCCCATGCCCCACCGCGGGGAACGGGCCACGACACGATGTGGGCATGACCACCCGGCGGGACGTACGCACACTGCCGAAGGCGCACCTGCACCTGCACCTCACGGGAGGGATGCGCCCCACCACGCTGCTCGAGCTGGCGTCGGAGCAGGGCCGCCGCCTGCCCGCCGGACTGCTCGACCCGGCGGGGGCCGACCTCGACGTCACCGTCGGGCACGGCTGGCACAAGTTCCAGCGGCTGTACGACGCCGCGCGCGACGTGCTCACGGGACCGGAGCAGATTCGACGCGTCGTTGCGGAGATCGCTGAGGACGAGGCCGCCGCCGGCTCGGGGTGGGTGGAGCTGCAGGTCGACCCCACCTCGTACGCGCCCCGCCTCGGCGGTTTGCTCGCCACCGTCGAGCTGCTGCTCGACGCGATGCGTCAGGCCGGGGCGGCCAGCGGGGTCGGTATGGGACTGGTG
>JALYIZ010000163.1 GCA_030775505.1 Actinomycetota bacterium
GCTCAGGAGCTGCGCGCCAACGGCGCTGACGCCCGCGGCGGCAATGAGGCAGGACGTCACGTGCTCGAGGTCGTGCGAGCGGTGGCGGTGCAGCCCGGCCCGCCCCTGCGCGTCGACGGCGAACTGCACGCGGGTCCGCCAGCCGAGCCCGAGGGGAGCGCCGGGCACCTCCTCGACGGTCACCGGGCGGTCGATGCGGGCCAGGTGGCGTAGCTGGTCCGCCACGAGGGTCGCCTTCAGGGCCCGCTGGGCGGGCACGGCCACGTGCTGGAAGTCACAGCCGCCACATCGACCGGGACCGGCGTACGGGCAGGGGGGCGGGACGCGGTCCGGCGAAGCGGACAGGACCTCCACCGCATCGGCCCGCAGAAAGCTCGACGTGGTCGCCGTGACGGACGCACGCACCCGCTCCCCCGGCAGGCTGTGCCGGACGAACACCACCCGGCCGTCCGGGGCGCGGGCGACGCAGGCGCCACCGGCCGCCGGGGTGCCGACCTCGAGCTCGAGAAGCTCGTCGGCCACGGCCGCCTCGGCAGCGGGTGCCGGGGTCAGCTCGATGGGTCGACCGGCCGGCGTACCGACCCGGCGGCCGGGCCGTTGTCGTCCCCCTTGAGCCGGTCCGAGGACCGCAGCTGGTACGGGACGGACGTCACCATCACCCCGGGCTGGAACAACAGGCGGCTCTTCAGGCGCAGGGCGCTCTGGTTGTGCAGGAGGTGCTCCCACCAGTGCCCGACGACGTACTCGGGGATGAAGACGGTCACCACGTCACGGGGGCTGGCCAGCCGGATCCGGCGGACGTAGTCCAGGATCGGGCGGGTGATCTCCCGGTAGGGCGAGTCGACGGTCGTCAGCGGGACGTCGATCCCGCGCCGGTCCCATTCGTCATGCAGCGCCTGGACCTCGGCCGCGTCCACCGCCACCGTCAACGCGGTGAGGTCGTGCGGCCGGGTGGCCTTGGCGTAGGCCAGAGCGCGCAGCGTCGGTGAATGGATCTTCGACACGAGCACCACCGCGTGGTTGCGGCTCGGGAGCGGAACCGGCTCGTCGTCTGGAGCGAGCTCGACCTTCACCCGCTCGTAGTGCCGACGGATCTGGGTCATCAGCAGGTACAGGACGACCATTGCGGCGATGGCGATCCACGCGCCCTGGAGGAACTTGAAGCCCAAGACGACGACCAGGACCACACCCGTCATGACCAGGCCGAACCCGTTGATCGTGCGGGAACGGACCATGCGCCGGCGGGCCTGCGGGTCGGTCTCGGACCGCAGCAGCCGGTTCCAGTGCCGGACCATTCCCGTCTGGCTGGTGGTGAACGACACGAACACACCGATCACGTACAGCTGGATCAGCCGGGTGACCTGAGCGTTGAAGCCGATGATGAGCACGATGGCAAAGCCCGCGAGCAGCACGATCCCGTTGCTGTAGGCGAGCCGGTCCCCGCGGGTGTGCAGCTGGCGCGGCAGAAACCCGTCCTTGGCCAGGATCGAGCCCAGCACCGGGAAGCCGTTGAAGGCGGTGTTGGCGGCCAGGATGAGGATGACGCCGGTGACGGCGACCGTGAGGTAGAAGGCCGGCGGGAATCCGCTGAACACGGCCCGGGACAGCTGGCTGATAACCGTGTTCTGCGAGTAGCCGGCAGACACGAGATGCCCGCTCGCGTCCAGCAGCTGCTTCTGGGGGTCCTCCGCGTAGCGCAGGTGCATCATGTTGCCCAGGGCGATGATGCCGGTAAGCATCGACACCGCCACGAGACCCATCAGCAGCAGGGTCGTCGCGGCGTTCTTGCTCTTGGGCTTCTTGAACGCCGGTACGCCGTTGCTGATCGCCTCCACCCCGGTCAGCGCCGCGCACCCGCTGGAGAAGGCGCGCAGCAGCAGGAAGGCCGCAGCGAGCCCGGTGAACGACTGCGTCGTCGTCGGGCGCAGGGTGAAGCGGGCGCTCTCCGCCATGGGCAGGTGACCGAAGGTGTGCCGGACAAGCCCGACCACGGTCATGCCGATGATGGCGACCATGAACCCGTAGGTCGGGATGGCGAACGCCGACCCCGACTCCTTCACGCCCCGCAGGTTGACCGCCATCAGCAGGATGACCAGTCCGACGGCGACCATCGCCTCGTGACCTTTGAGCGCAGAGATGGCGGAGGCGGCGTTCTGGACACCCGACGACACCGAGACCGCGACGGTCAGGACGTAGTCGACGAGGAGTGCGCTCGCAACGGTGAGACCGGCCCGTGCCCCGAGGTTGACCGTCGCGACCTCGTAGTCGCCACCACCGCTCGGATACGCGTGCACGTTCTGCCGGTAGGACGCGACGACCGTGAGCATGACCACGGCGACCAACAGCCCGATCTTCCAGCTGAAGCTGTAGGCGGCCAGGCCCACAGCCGACAGGGTCAGGAAGATCTCGTCCGGTGCGTACGCGACGGACGACAAGGCGTCGCTGGCGAAGACCGGCAGTGCGATCTTCTTCGGCAACAGGGTCTCGCCGAGACGGTCGCTGGCCAGCGCCCGACCGATGAACAGTCGCTTGAGCAGGTCACCGGCACCGGACACGTGCGGAAGGTTACGGGGGCGGCGCGTGTAGCGTTCCCCCGGCTCCGCCAGGGCGGCGGTCCGTCGCCGAAGGGTCGTCCGTGCACGTCGTGATCATGGGCTGCGGCCGCGTCGGGTCCGCGTTGGCCCGCAGCCTCGAGACGCTGGGGAACACCGTCGCCGTGGTCGACCGCGACGCCACCGCGTTCCGCCGGCTCACCGCGGATTTCGCCGGGCTGAAGGTCACAGGTATCGGCTTCGACCGGGACACCCTGGTGGAGGCGGGCATCGAGACCGCCCACGCGTTTGCCGCTGTCAGCAGCGGCGACAACTCCAACATCATCGCGGCCCGGGTCGCCCGAGAGACCTTCGGCGTCGACAACGTAGTGGCCCGCATTTACGACCCCCGCCGCGCCGAGGTCTACCAGAAGCTCGGCATCCCCACGGTCGCCACGGTCAGGTGGACCGCTGACCAGGTGATCCGGCGACTGCTCCCCGAGGGGCTGGCCACGGAGTGGCGCGACCCGAGCGGCACGATCGCGCTCGCCGAGATCGCCTACGCCCCCGAGTGGGTGGGGCATCGCCTTCGCGACCTCGAAGAGCTCGCACAAGTCCGGGTCGCCCTCATCACCAGGCTGGGTGAAGGGATGCTGCCCGGACCGCAGACGGTGCTGCAGGAAGGTGACCTGGTCCACGTGATGCTCGTCCACACCGAGATCGACCGGGTCACCGCGGTCTTCGCCGCACGTCCGGCAGAGGGCGGGCACTAGCCATGCGGGTCGCCATCGCCGGGGCCGGCAACGTCGGCCGCTCCATCGCCATCGAACTGCTCGGCAACGGGCACGAGGTCCTGCTCATCGAACGCGAGCAGCGGGCCTTCAAGACCGCCAGCGTCGCGCAGGCCGAATGGGTGCTGGCCGACGCCTGCGAGCTCGACACCCTCGTCACAGCACGCATCCAGGACTGCCAGGTCGTCGTCGCCGCGACCGGTGACGACAAGGTCAACCTGGTCCTGTCCCTGTTGGCCAAGACGGAGTTCGGTGTCGACCGGGTGGTCGCCCGCGTCAATCACCCCAAGAACGAGTGGCTGTTCAACGAGTCCTGGGGCGTCGACGTGGCCGTGTCGTCACCCAGGATGCTCGCTGCCCTCGTCGAGGAAGCGGTGTCTGTGGGTGACCTCGTGCGGCTGATGACCTTCCGTCAGGGACAGGCCAACCTGGTCGAGCTGACGCTCGCCGCCGACGCTCCCCTCGTCGGCCAGCTGGTCGGCTCTGTCCCCTGGCCCACCGATGCGGCTCTGGTAGCAATCCTGCGCGAGGGTCGCGTGATCGTCCCCTCGCCGGACGGCGCTCTCGAGGCAGGAGACGAGTTGCTTCTCGTCGCCTCAGCGGAGGTCGAGGAGGAGCTCGACCGGCTGCTGTCGGGGGGCTGAGGGGGACGGGCGTCGTTAAACCTGGTTGGTGGTCTTCACGAACCCGCAACGGCGCACGAGAGCGACCGTCACGACGGCGGCCAGCCCGATCAGGGGCCATTTCACGGCGTTGATGACGATCAGCAGCCGCCCGGCGTGGTCGCCCGGCATCCGGTAGACGTAGGTCGCGACGCCGGCCCGGATGAAGAAGGTGGCGGCCCACACCGATGTCGCGATCGTGCAGGCCCGTCGCAGTCCAGCGTGCTCCCGCCACCCGGCATAGGCCGGGTCGAAGGCAGCGAGCACCAGGCCCACCGCCGGTCGCCCGACCAGTACGGAGACGAGGAAGCCGACCCCGGACAGCGCGGTGAGTGCGATGCCGGGCGCGAAGAAGCCCTTGCCGGTCCCTGTCGCGCGTGCGACGACCACGGCGATAACCAGGCCGAAGAAGCCACTGCCGACCTGCTGCAGCGACTCGCCCCGGCGAACGCGGACCGCGAGCAGGACAACGCCGGAGAGCAGTGCGGCGGCCACTGCCAGCCACAGCGACCGGCTGGCCAGCCGCACCAGGACGAAGACGGTCGCCGGGATGGCGCTGTCGACCAGCCCCCGAACCCCGCCGAAGGCGTCGACGAAGGCTGAGGGCGCCAGCTCCGGTGGCGACTCCGGGTCAGGCACGCGGTCGGGCACGCGGTCAGGCACCGGCCGGCCGCAGGTCATAGGCGGGGTTGTAGATGGTGGGGCGCCCGTCGTTGCGGGTCAGTCGTCCCCGGGCCACCAGCGCACGCCCCGGGTCGACCCCGCGGATCCGGCGTCGCCCCAGCCAGATCAGGGTCACCGTGCCGGAGCCGTCGTAGAGCTCGGCCTCCAGGGTCGGGACACCTGCCCGGGGACGCAGCACGACCGCGCGGATCTTGCCCGCGACCTGGACGGGGGTGCCGAGCGCGCAGAGACTGACCGCGGTGGCTCCCGCGGACGCGACCTCGTGCTGCAGGTCGCGACTCTCCGACTCGCTCTCGTCCTCGGTCAGCCGGCCCAGGACGCGCTTCCAGCGACCGGGGGTGGGCTCGGGGTCGTTCATGCGACCCAGCCTAGGTGCGCCCCAGGCCGGCAGGTCAGGCGCCCGTATCCCGTCACGGGCCGCTCGTCGACGGCAGCAGCTGGGCGAACCAGCCCGCGACGGTTCCGTAGCTGCCCGTGAGC
>JALYIZ010000164.1 GCA_030775505.1 Actinomycetota bacterium
GCCTCCGCCTGCACGACGAGCAGAGCGCCGCCGTGGCCGCGGCACTGGCGGATCCCGGCCTCGCGGTCGACCTCCAGCCAGCCGCCGACGTCGTGGGTACCGCTGCCCGGCTCGAGGAGGCCGACAGCGAGCTTGCCCAGGCCCAGCAGGCGGCCGCGGTGGCCTGCGGCCGCGCGACGGCCCTCGAGGAGCTCCTGCCCGAGTGGGAGGAGTTGACGGCCCGGCTGCTCCCGGCGCAGGAGGAGGCGCAGGCTGTGCGCCAGCTGGCCGACCTGTGCGCCGGGACGGCGACGGCCAACTCCCTGCGGATGACGTTGTCCTCGTTTGTGCTCGCGTCGCGACTGGAAGAGGTGGCGGCGGCGGCCAGCGCGCGGCTACTCACGATGAGCCAGGGCAGGTTCTCCCTCGTCCACACCGATGGCAGCGCCCGGGGCGGCGCGCGGGCCGGGCTCGGCCTGCTCGCCAGGGACAGTTGGACGGGGCAGGACCGCGAGACGAGCACGCTGTCCGGAGGCGAGACCTTCCTGGCTTCCCTGGCGCTGGCACTCGGGCTCGCGGATGTGGCCACGGCAGAAGCCGGCGGCACCAGGATCGACGCGCTGTTCGTCGACGAGGGCTTCGGCAGCCTCGACGGTGACACCCTTGACGAGGTGATGGACGTCCTGGACGGACTGCGCGAAGGCGGTCGGATCGTGGGCCTGGTCAGCCATGTGGCCGAGCTCAAGGCGCGCATCCCCGCCCAGGTAAAAGTTCGCAAGACCCGCGCTGGGAGCGATCTCGTCGTCAGCGGCTGCTGACCTTCTCCGACCGCTAGCGTCGGGGCCGTGCACCCGGACGAGGAGAGCTGGCGCGTCGCGGGTCTGCTCGACGCACCGGACCTGCCGCAGCGACTGGCCCTGCTGGCGTACCTCACCGACCAGGGGTGCTCGCTGGACGACATGCTCATCGCCGACGGTCAGGGCCGGCTGTTCGCCTTGGCCGGAGACCGCTTCCTGAGCACCGGCACTCCTGCCTACGACCTGTCGCGTGCGGCCGGACTCCTCGAGGTCCCCGCCGACGAGGTGCTCCGGATCTGGCGGGCTCTTGGCCTGCCCGACCCGGTGGGCGCCTCCCTGTCGTTGCCGGATGTCGAGGCCCTGCGCACCGTGATCGACGTGGGCCGGGTGCTCGGGCCCGATGCGGCCGCCGGACTCTCGCGCGTCCTGGGTGCGCTCATGGCGCGGCTGGCGGAGGCGGAGTCCGCTGCCATGCGGATCGGCCTGCGCGAGGTGCAGCTCGGCGTCACCGGGAGCGAGCTGGTGACCGCCCAGGCCTACTCCCACGTGGCGGCTCTCGTGCCCCGCATCGGCGCGCTGCTCGACGTCGCGCACCGCCACCACCTCCACGTCGCCCGTCGCCATGTCGAGGCTATGGACGCCGCCGCCTCCCTCGATGGGGCACTGCGCTGCGGGGTCGGCTTCGCCGACCTCTCCGGTTTCACGCGGCTGGCCCAGCAGGCCAGCCTCGGGTCGCTCTCCCAGATCCTGACCCGCTTCGAGGAGACCGCGAGCGACGAGGTGCACGCCCGGGGTGGGCGCGTGGTCAAGTTCCTGGGCGACGCGGTGATGTTCGTCGCGCCGCAACCGAGCCAGCTCATCGACATCGCCTGGCAGCTCACGGTCCACCCCCGCGCCCTCGAGGCCGGAATCGCTGTCCGGGCGGGCCTGTCCTACGGGTCGGTCCTGATGCAGGACGGCGACTACTTCGGTCCCCCTGTCAATCTCGCGGCACGGTTGGTCGCTGTTGCGGAGGCGGGTCAGGTGCTGGTCGCTGACGGGTTGGAGTCCGCTCTCGGCGAGGACTGGGAGACGACGGCCTTGCCTGCACAGCTCCTGCGTGGACTCGACGAGCCGGTGGTTCCCTACGCCGTCCGCCCCGCCCGGTCAGGGTCAGCCCCGGAGGTAGAGCTCGCGCACGAGAGGCTCGCCGGTAGAGACATCGAGTGCTGAGCCGCCGGCCGCCCCGAGGCGCGCCGAGATGACGTAACGGCTCAGGGAGAAGGTGAGCGGGATCATCGGCATGGCCGCGCACAGGAGCAGCTCGATCCGCCGTTGCTCCAGGGTCCGGTCCTGGGCGTCCGTCGCCTCCGCGGCCCGCTTGGTCAGGGCCTCGTCGACCGCGGGATCGCTGAACCGCGACAGGTTGTCCCGTCCGATGCCGGCAGTCCCGAACAGGGGTCCCAGGTAGCCGCCCGGATCCGGGAAGGTGATGCTCCAGCTGAAGCGGAAGGGGCCGTCGAAGCCCTGCTGGCCGCGACCGCGTACCAGGAAGTCCGCGTAACTGAGGGGCGTGGGGACGGCCACCAGCCCGAGGTGACGTCGCCACTGGTGGGCCACCGCGGTGACGAGCGCACGGTTGCGCCCGTCGTCGTTGTAGTAGAAGGGCACGCGCAGGGATGACAGCGGCTGGGTCGCCGTCCCGCCCGTCCCACACGCCGTCGCCCGGTAGGCCGGCCTGGTCGTCGGCGGGAGGAACCCGGTCGCCGGCTCCCTGGTGTGGGGGAAGAGCTCAGCCACGATCGCGGCCCGGTCGATGCTGCCGGCGAGTGCCTGGCGTACGTCGGTGCGGTCGAAGGGCGGCGTCGTCGTGGGCAGGCCGATGTAGTCGACCAGTGGACCGGTCACGGCCACGGCCCGGTCTCCGGGGCGGGCCGGCGCGACATCGACCTGACCAGCCAGCGCCCCTGCCGCCGCGGCATCCCGGCTGGAGAAGACGCGGAATTCGATGCGGTCGGCGTAGCCGACCCCTCCACCGGTCAACGCAGACTGCACAGGCCGATAGCCGGCGACGCGGTCCAGTGCCAGCGACGCGTCCCCGGCGTGCCAGGGCGCGCTGAGTCGGTACGGACCCACACAGACAGGTTGCCGAGCGAAGGCTGCCGGGTCACGTTCGGCGAGATGTCGTGGGACCGGGCTCGTCACGGGCGTGGTCAGCACCTGCAGCCAGTCCGCGGAAGGCCGGCTGAAGCTGATCTGCAGGCTCTGCCGGTCCAGCACGTGCACCCCGGAGAGCCTCCGGCGGTCTGTGTCGCTGTCCGTCGCCACGTCGCCGTGCACCTGGGGGAAGCCGTCGATGGGGGCGAGCAGTGCCGAGGCGGCGCTCGCGTACTCCGCCGCGGCAACGCGAGACAGGGAGTACGCCACGTCGTCCGCCGTGAGGGCACTGCCATCCGGGAAGTGCACGCCTTGGCGCAGCCGCACGACAACCCGCCGCCCGCCGTCCGTGACCACCCACGAGGCGGCGAGGGCGGGACGGAGGGTTCCGGTCGCGCCATCGACGGCGATCAGCGGGTCGCACATCGTGCGCAGGACGAGGTCCCCCGACGGCTCGTAGTCGCTGCCGGGGTCGACCGTCCCCGGCGCGGTGATGCCCACGCGCAGGACGCCACCGGACCGGGCTCCCGTGAGCGGTATCGGTCCAGGACTGGCTGCGACAGTGCTGCACCCGGCGAGCAGAGCGGGGAGCAGAGCAGCGGCGACCGCGCGTGGACTCATGGCGACCGAGGAGTCGAGGCGATCGTCGCCACGTTGCTGCGGCTGACGCCCGCGCCGTTGTCGGTACCCGCGAAAGCAACGCTGTCCTTGACCACGATCCCGCCGAACTGTGTGGCCAGCTGGTAGGTAGCGGCGAACGTGAGGTCCTGTGTCGGGCTCAGGACCCGCCCGGCCGACAGGTCGATGGTCCAGCTGTCCAGGGGCTCACCGCAGGCAGCGACCCGGGCCTTGCCGCGCACCGTCGACGTGAAGGTCTCCGTCGTCTGGCTGAGGCCGTCGACGCCCTTGGCATCGAGGGTGGCCCCCCTGACCAGGGGGAGAGCCGCCAGCTCCAGCGAGGGCGTCGGAGTGAAGGAGGACGTCGTGCCGTCCGTCCGACGGTAGTGCAGCGCCACCAGGTACACGCCCGGAGCGGGGACAGTCCCGCTGGAGGCGACGCGGAACGTCGTCACCGTTGTGGTGTCTGCGATCTGCTCGGTGACGTCGTAGGAGAAGCCGCTCCCCGACGCGACCACGTTGCCGACGGAACGGACCGTCGTCGCAGGAAAGGTGCCGGACCGGCTGTCCGCGCCGCTCACCCGATAGCTGCCCACGTTGAGGAAGACGTAGGAGTCCTGCCGGGGCGGAGCGGCGATCGTGCTGAACGCTTCCCGCCGGGGAGCGGCCAGGGGATCGGTCGTCGGGCAGGCAGCGGGGGTAGGGGTGGGGCGGGCAGGGACCTGCAGCGGGGCGCCGGGGGGCGCGGAGACCGGGAACACCGGCGGTGGAAGGGTGAGGATGCCCGTCGGAAGGGGGAGGACGCCCCCTGACGAGGGCGTCGCCGGCGAGGTCGTGGCCTGCGCACCCAGGATGACGTCGCTAGGTACCTCCCGGAACCCGACATCCAGGGGTCGGGTGGGGCCGGCGCAGGCGGAGACCGCGAGCAGCGCAACAACTGCGAGCACGGGTTTCATTCGGGGCTCCCTCGTCGAGGGTCGGGGATCGGGACGTCAGGAGCCAGCGGCCCCGCGGTGCCCGCTCCGCGCCGAAAGGCGAGGATGGCTGCGAACACCTCGTCCGCCTGGGTGAATCGGCCGCGCGCCACCATCAGGTCGTAGCTGCGTCCATCGGGTGCGAACGAGAGCAGCAGGACCTGCTCGGTTCGGTCCAACCGGTAGATGCGCTCGTCGCCCAACCTGGCTGGTGTGAACAGCCCCGCACCCAGCCCGAAGAGCAGCTGCTGACGCACCCGGGCCGACCGCGTGTCGATCCCCGTGGGAAAGCCGGCCACCTGGAGCGACCCTTGCACGACGTTGCCTTGATGCAGGCTGAACACTCTCCCGTCCTGCACCAGTGCGCTGCGCCGGTAGGCGCGTTGGGCGGCGGGCTCTGCAACCAGCTGCACGTCCCCAACGCGCGCGGGCGCCACCACATCGGGGAGCGCGGCGCGGGCAACCGGAGTGTGCGCGTGCGGCACAGACACGACCACCAGGCCGGCGAGAACGGCCGACAGGAGCAGGGCGCCGGCCGCGATCCGGCCGCGGTTCGCGGC
>JALYIZ010000165.1 GCA_030775505.1 Actinomycetota bacterium
CCGCCGTCCTGCGTGCGATGGTGCCCACCGCCGCCGGGATGGCCCGCCTGCCGTACCGCACCTTCTTCGTGTGGAACGCCGTGGGTGGTTGCACGTGGGCGGTCACCTTCGTGCTCGTCGGCTACCTGGCCGGCGAGTCCTACAAGAAGATCGAGGGCTACCTGGGGACGGGCGCGCTCGTCGTGACGGGCGTGCTCATCGCCGGTCTGCTCGCCGTGCACCTGGTGCGTCGGCACCGGAAGACCAGTGGCCGGCCGGCCGCCTAGTCACCAGCGTCCTGTACGCGCGCTCAGCACGGCGAGGGCAGCCGCGCCCGCCGTCGACGTCCGTAACACCGTCGGGCCCAGCCGCACCGACGTCGCCCCCTGACCGGTGAGCAGGGCGAGCTCCTCGTCGGTGATTCCGCCTTCCGGGCCGGCGACGACCACGATCTCCAACCCGGGCTCCGTGGCGGGCAGGACGATGGTGGACAGCCGCGCCGGAGCGCCCTCGTGCAGCACGAACGAGGGGCACCCCGCGACCCGTACGGCCAGTTCCTCGGTCGTGACCGGTTCCGCCAGTACCGGCAGCCAGGAGCGGCGCGACTGCTTCGCGGCCGCACGCGACGTCGCGATCCAGCGGGCCCGCGACCGGCTGCCCCGGTCGCCCTCCCAACGGACGATGCAGCGTGCGGCACTCCAGGGCACGATTTCGTCGACTCCCACCTCGGTCGCGAGTTCCACGGCGAGCTCGCCGCGGTCCCCCTTGGCCAGTGCCTGGACCAGGACCAGACGCGGCGACTGCGGCGGCTCAAACACCCTTTCCTGGACGTCGATGACCAGGGACGCCGGCCGCGCAGCGGCCACGACCCCCTGAGCGCGGCTGCCGCGCCCGTCGACCAGCTGGACCGACTCGCCCACCCTGATCCGGCGGACCGTCGCCGCGTGGCGCCCCTCGTCGCCGAGGATCTCGAGACGGTCGGCCGAGATGTCGTCGGCGAGGAAGACCGGCAGACTCACCGCTCGTCGAAGGCGTCGCGCAGCTTGCCGAACAGCCCCTTGCCGGCCCGGACCGCCACACCGGGACGCTCCTCGCCCCGGGCCTGGGCCAGCTCGCGCAGCAGCTGTTCCTGCCGCTCGTCGAGCCGGGTCGGGACCTGCACGTCGATGTGCGCGTGCAGGTTCCCCCGTCCGGTGCCCCGCAGGTGCGGGATGCCGCGGGCCCGCAGCGTGATCACCGACTCCGGCTGCGTCCCGGGAGCGATGTCGATCTGCTCCTCACCGTCGAGCGTCTCCAGCGTGACGGTGGTGCCGAGGGCAGCGGCTGTCATCGGGATCGAGACCCGGCAGTGCAGGTCGTCGCCGTCGCGACGGAAGACGCGGTGCTCGCGCTCGTGGACCTCGACGTAGAGGTCACCGGCAGGCCCGCCACCCGGACCGACCTCGCCCTCGCCGGTAAGGCGGATCCGCATGCCGTCCTCGACCCCCGGCGGGATCTTCACCGTCAACGTCCGGCGTGCCCGGACCCGTCCGTCGCCGTGGCACTGTCCGCAGGGCTGCTCGATCACGGTGCCGGTCCCCGTGCAGCGCGGGCAACTGCGGGTCGTCATCACCTGGCCGAGGAAGGACCGTTGGACCTGCTGGACCTCGCCGCGTCCACGGCACGTGGAGCAGGTGACCGGCAGCGTGCCGGGGGCGGTCCCCTGGCCTGTGCAGGTGCTGCAGACCACCGCCGTCTCCACGGTGAACTCGCGCGTGGCGCCGAAGGCGGTTTCCGCCAGCTCGCACTCGATCTGGATCAGCGCGTCGGCACCCTGCTGCACCCGGCTACGCGGGCCACGGGCGGCGCCGCCGCCGAAGAAGGCGTCCATGATGTCGCCGAGGCCGCCGAAGCCCTGCGCGAACGGGTTGCCGGCGCTGCCCGGGCCCGACGACAGCGGGTCCCCGCCCAGGTCGACGATCTGCCGCTTCTGGGGGTCCGACAGCACCTCGTAGGCCGCCGTCACCCGCTTGAAGCGCTCCTGGGCCTCCGGGTCCGCGTTGACGTCGGGGTGCAGCTCGCGGGCCAGGCGGCGGTAGGCCTTCTTGATCTGGTCGTCGGTGGCGTCGTGCGGCACGCCGAGGGTGCCGTAGTAGTCGGTGGCCACGTCAGGCACCGGCCAGCAGGTCACCGACGTAACGGGCCACTGCCCGCACCGAGCTGATGCTGCCGGCATAGTCCATACGGGTCGGACCCACGACTCCCAGGCCGGCGTAGGCCCCGGCCTCCGGGCCATAGCCCATCGACACCACGGAGGTCGAACGCAGCCCCACTACGCTGTTCTCCTCGCCGATCTTCACCTGGACGGTCGTCGGGTCGTTGACCTCGCCGATGAGCTTGAGCAGGACCACCTGTTCCTCGAGCGCCTCGAGGACGGGTCTCAACGTGTGCGGAAAGTCCATCGCGTGACGCGTGAGGTTCGCGGTCCCGGCGATCGCGACCCGTTCCTCAGGCTGCTCCACGAGGGTCTCCAGCACGACCGACATCACACTGGTCAGCACCGGGCGGATGGCCGGCGGAGCGGCGTCCGGGAGGTCCGCGAGCGCGGCCGGCACGTCCACGAGCCGCACCCCGTGCAGCCGCGAGGCGAACGCCTGCCGAAGTCCGCTGACGTCGTTGTCGTCGAGGCCGCCGGGGAGCTCGAGGACCCGCTGCTCGACCCGGCCGGTGTCGGTGATCAGCACCAGAAGGAGCCGGTTGGCCGCGAGGTGCACGATCTCGAGGTGCCGCACGGCGCTGCGGGACAGGCTCGGGTACTGCACGACGGCCACCTGACGGGTGAGCTGGGCCAGCAGCCGCACGGAGCGGTGCACCACGTCGTCGAGGTCGACGGCACCCTCGAGGAAGGACTGGATCGCCCGCTTCTCGGCCGGTGACAGCGGCTTGACGGTGGACAGCCGGTCGACGAACAGCCGGTAGCCCTTGTCCGTCGGGATCCGGCCCGCGCTCGTGTGCGGGTGGGTGATGAAGCCCTCGTCCTCCAGCGCGGCCATGTCGTTGCGGACCGTGGCCGGGCTCACGCCCAGGCTGTGCCGCTCAGCCAGGGCCCGGGAGCCCACCGGCTCGTTGGTCGAGACGAAGTCCTCGACGATGGCGCGCAGCACCTCGAGCTTGCGGTCGTCGAGCACAGTCACCACCTCCGCACCCACGTGCTGGCACTCATGACAGTCGAGTGCCAAGTGTACGGCGCGGGTCGGCTGGCGGAACCGGTCCGGCTGCCGTCAGGCGATGCCCAGGACCCGCCGCGACGGAAGCACAGCGGTGGCCAGCGCCCCCGCAGCGAGTGCGAGGGCTGCCTCACTCTCGGCGACCTCCGCGGTCAGCGCAGCCCGCATGCCCTCGGGGTTGGCCAGGTCGATGAGCAGGGAGGGCGGGATGCCTGCCCGGAGCAGGGCCATCACCAGGCCGGGGGCTGTCGTGCCTACGACGTCCATGGCAGGACTGTCGACGGATGCCGACGGCTCCCGCACCGCCAACCGGGTGACCGACGCCGACCAGCTCACCGCGCTCATGCCCTACCCGTCCCATCCCCAGACCGAGAAGCCAGCGGACACCGCCCGGGTCAGGGGGGTCTCGACCTCATCCTGGCCCGGGAGAGCGCCGCCCGGCGCTAGGCGCTCCGGCGTGGCGCGGACGACTTGCCGCGCGCCGCCGGAGCCCCTTCGCGAGAAGAGGTCCGCCCCACAGCGGGCCGACCGGCAGACCGGTACGGCGCATTGCGGCGCGAGGACTGCGACGAGCTGCCGGAGGCTGAGTGCGTCGGCGGCGCGACGACGATGGCCTCGCCGGAGCTGGCGAGCTCGCGGACGGCCGGGTGCCCGGGCACGACGGACATCGCGCTCGCCTCGACACCGGCCCGCTCGCGCATCTGCTGCGACTCACGGACCTGGTCGGACAGCAGCAGCGAGAGCACCGTGCCCCGGTTGCCGGCCCGGGCCGTGCGCCCTGACCGGTGCAGGTAGTCCTTGTGGTCGGCCGGCGGGTCGTAGTGGACGACCAGGTCGACACCGTCGACGTGGATGCCGCGGGCCGCGACATCGGTGGCAACCAGCACCCGGGCTGCACCGCGGCTGAAGGCGTCCAGCGCCTTGCGCCGCGCGTTCTGGGTCAGGTTGCCGTGGATGGCGCCGGCCTCCACGCCGGTGCGGCGCAGCTGGATCGCGAGGCGGTCGGCCCCGTGCTTGGTACGGACGAAGATCAGCGTCCGGCCCGGGCGCGCGGCGATCTCGGCGGCGATCTCCACCTTGCTGTCGTGGCTGACGGCGAACACCACGTGGTCCATCGTGTCGACGGGCGACGCCGCCGGCGCGACGGCGTGGACCGCTGGGTCGGTCAGGTAGCCGCGCACCAGGCGGTCGACGCCTCGGTCCAGGGTGGCCGAGAACAGCAGCCGCTGCCCCGTCGACGGCGTCAGGTCCAGCAGCGCGGTGACGGCGGGGAGGAAGCCGAGGTCGGCCATGTGGTCGGCCTCGTCGAGCACGGCGATCTCGACAGCGGCCAGCGAGCACTCGCGCTGCTCGATGAGGTCCTGCAGCCGGCCGGGCGTGGCGACGACGATGTCGACCGCCCGGCGCAGCTGGTCGATCTGGCGGCCCATCGAGGCACCGCCGTAGATCGCGCTGACCTTGAGGTCCATCGCCTGCGCGAGGGGCGCGAGGGCGTCGTGGACCTGCTGGGCGAGCTCGCGCGTCGGGACCAGGATCAGGCCGCGGGGCCGGCCTCCGGTCCGCTTGCCACCGGCGAGGCGCGCCAGCAGCGGCAGGCCGAACGCCAGTGTCTTTCCCGATCCGGTCTGGCCACGACCGAGGACGTCGCGACCGGACAGCGCGTCCGGGATAGCCCGGGTCTGGATCGCGAACGGGGCGTGCAGGTCGCGGCGCGCCAGCGCGGTCACGAGGACCTGCGGCAGGCCGAGAGAGGCGAAGGTCGCCTCGGAGGTGGTCGTGTCTGCGGCCGCGAGGTCGGCAGCGGCGTCGAGCGCGAGCTCGAGCTCGTTGCGGACCGGCGC
>JALYIZ010000166.1 GCA_030775505.1 Actinomycetota bacterium
GCCCCGCCTCCGCCCGCGTCGCCCGCGTCCCTGCCGCGCTGCGCACGGGGGCGCTTTAACGTAGAGAAGGCGCCGCCCAGAGGCCGCAAAACGTCCGGAACTCTGCAGGTAGCCGGTCAGGGGGGGCGCCACCCTCCTTTACCCCAGGGGATCACCGGCCCGCGGCGGTGCGTGGTTCGCTGGTCCACCGGCTGGCCGGACCGACCTGTCTAGAAGGGTGTGCGGCGGAGTGCTCTCGACCCACCAGGGGCGCACCAGCGACCGTCGGCGGCGTCGGCTTCGCCCGGCCGCGGGGGCCCTTGTGTTCTCTCTCCTGTTGGCGGCCTGCCAGGGGTCCGCGGGGTCGACGGTGCCTGGCCCGCACGCAGCCGTCTCCGCGGGTGGGTCGGTGCTGCCGACGGCGTCGCCCTCGGCCGCAGCCCCAGACCTGCCGCCTGTCGGGCCCGCAGGCGTCTCGAGCGTGCTCGAGCACGGAAGCCGGGCGAGCGGGCAGGTGGCGCTGACGTTCGACTCCAACCTGACGGCGTTCATGATCGGCGAGTTGGACCACCGGAAGGTGGCTTCCTTCGACAACCGCCAGGTCGTTGACGAGCTGATCGCCCTGCACGTGCCGGCGACGTTCTTCCTGTCTGGGCTGTGGATGCTGCGCTACCCGCAGGAGACCAGACGCCTTGCCTCCGTGCCTTGGTTCGAGCTGGGCAGTCACTCCTTCGCCCACATCGGGTTCGCGCCGCGTTGCTTCCATCTCGGACTGTTGCCGCTCTCGCGGATGGCCGCTGATGTGGAGCGTTCGGAGCAGGTGCTGCGTGGGTTCGACCCGCACGCCAGTCGCCTTTTCCGCTTCCCCGGAGGGTGTTACGACGCGTCGGCGCTGCGGGCCATCTCCCCCAGCGGTGTGCAGGTGGTCCAGTACGACGTCGCGAGTGGAGACGCCTTCGCCACCTCGGCGGCCGCAGTGGTGGCCCACACCCTTGCGGTCGCTCGTGCCGGCTCGATCGTCGTGCTGCACATCACGGGCGGCAACACGGCGCCCTTCACGGCGCAGGCTCTTCCGGGGATCGTGCGGGGCTTGCGTGCGCGGGGGCTCCAGCTGGTGACGGTCGGCGAGTTGCGGCGCTGAGCTACGACTCAGGCGGCAGCGGTGCTCTCGTCGCCACTCTCAGTGTCCAGCAGGTTCCGGTCCATCGCGACGAGCAGGTCCTGCTGGGTGCCCCGCGTCGGCAGCAGCATGGCGGCGACGGCGTCGGCGAGCGCCTGGCTGACGGCTGACACCGGTCCGTCGGTCGTCTCGATGCTGACCATGCGGGTACACCTCCATGCCGGCGTGCTGTGGCTGGCCTGCTGGGCAGGCGACCTTGTGGTTGTCGGTCTCGGGCTTGGCGACCTGGGCTGCCGACCGGCCGAAGCCCGCTCGATGGCTTGGACCTGGGTTGGTGCGGGCCGTCCGGGCGCCAGGTGTTCGTCCGAACGGGCCAACCTCCCTCGGTCGGGAATGCCCAGGACAGCTCGCCCCCGCAGTGGGAGCTCGCGGGGGGGGGCGTCGGTGAGAACCGGCCCGCGAGGTGTCTCGCGCCCTGTCGATCCCTATGCCCCGCCCCGACGACGGCCGCGCAATGCGCGAGCGCCGCGCCAGCCGGCGTAGCCCACCCCGGTACCTGCCGCAGCTCCGGCGAGAAGGAGTGCCACGGAGAGCACGGGGCGGGCACCGCTGACGGCACCGCGGGCGGGGACCGCCACGCGTCCCTTGACCCCGGGGGCGGCTGCCTGTTCCAGCAGCCGGTCCAGCAACCCTTCGGGCGGGACCGCCATGGGACCGCTCAGGCTGCGCAGGCCTTCGTGCACGTCGCGCTGCCGGGAGAAGGCGGCCTGGCAGTCGGAGCAGCGTCGCAGATGAAGCCCGACCAGCCGACGCCGGAACCGCGGCAGGGTGCGGTCGACATAGGCCGGCAGGTGGCTCTGGGCCTCGCGGCACAGCCGGCTCAGGGCAGGGCGTGATGGGCCCCCTGATGGGCCCCCTGCGCCTGCGCCTGTGCCCGGCTCAGGGCCCGTCACAGCACACCGACGAGCTCGCGCAGCCGCACGTGCGCCCGGTGCAAGCGGACCTTGACGGCACCTTCGGACACTCCCAGCACTTCGGCGGCCTCCTTCGTGGACAAGCCCTGAAGGTCCCTGAGCACCACCACGTCGCGGGCCTCCTCGGGTAGCTGTGCGAGGGCGCGCGCCGTGCGTGCCGCCAGGTCTGTTCGTTCAGCGTGCCGGAGCGGATCGGCATCGGCGTCGGCGAGCTGGTCGTCGGAGTCCGGGGCGGCGAAGGCAGTGAGCCCCGCGGTCTGGCCCCGGGCCCGCTGGTCGCCCCGGCGGTTGAGCGCGGTCATGCAGACGTTCACGGTGACCCGGTGCAGCCACGTGCCGAAGCTTGACTCGCCGCGGAAGGCGAGCACGGACTTCACGACCCGCACGTAGACCTCTTGGGTGGCGTCGGCGGCGTCCGACTCGTCGCCGAGCAGGCGCCGGCACAGGGCGTACACGTCGGTGTAACTCGCCCGGATCAGGGCGTCCATCGCCCCGGGCTCCCCGCGCTGGCAGGCGCGCACGAGGGTCGCGTCCACGTCCATGAGGCAGACGCTCCCAGAACCCGGCTGTAACCAATCGCGACACGCGAGGTCCAACCTGATGAGCGCGGCAAGTCGCCCCGCCGACCACACCACAGGAGTGGTGACATGTACGCCTTCGTTGTCTTCCTCGGACTCGCCCTCGGCCTCACGGTGGTCATGCAGGTCATCGACGAGATCGTCCCCATCAAGATGCCGAGTGCCCTGACCCGGACGCTGGCCGTGGCGCTGGCCGCGGGCTTCGCCTGGGCCCTCGACTACTCGGTCTTCACGGCCTTCCACCAGAGCCTCCGCTCCTCGTGGATGCACCCCGTAGCGACCGGCCTGGTCCTCGTCGGCGGCGGCGAGTTCATCCGCACCGTCGTGACCGCTCTGAGCCACCGCGCCGGCGAACCGCCGGTCGAGGTCGCTCCGGCCAGGAGTGTGCGGGCAGCCTGACAGCACGGTCATGCGTCGAGGCCGGTCCCCGGGTGGGGCCGGCCTCGACGGTGTTCGGCACTGGACGTACGGTCCACGGGTGGACGAGCACGCGACCCGGCGGGACGAGATCAGGCGGACCCATCTGAGACCGGCTGCGGACCGCCCGTCCTCGAGTGCCCGGGGGCTGCACCACACGGCCCTCGTCAGCGGCGACGTGGAGCGGACGGTTCGCTTCTACCAGGACGTCCTGGAATTCCCGCTCACCGAGATCATCGAGAACCGCGACTACCCCGGCTCGACCCACTTCTTCTTCGACATCGGGAACGGCAACCTGCTCGCCTTCTTCGACTTCCCCGGTCTGGACACCGGTCCGTATGCGGAGGTTCTGGGCGGACTGCACCATGTGGCGATCTCCGTGGAGCCCACGAGATGGGCGGAGCTACGGGCAAACCTCGAGGCGGCTGGAGTGGACTACGCGCACCACAGCGGCACCTCCCTGTACTTCCGGGACCCCGACGGAGCACGGCTGGAGCTCATCGCGGATCCGCTCGGCGAGATGTACGGAGACCGCGTCCTGTAGGCGCGGCTACTCCGCGTGGCCGGCGGGTCCGTGGCCGACGAAGCGTTCCCGGGATCGGACGACTTCGGCCTCCGCCTCCACGCGACCGACCCAGGTCGCGCCCTCGACGGACTTTCCT
This sequence comes from Actinomycetota bacterium, assembly GCA_030775505.1. The sequence continues at coordinate 3,731 of JALYIZ010000166.1, forward strand.
GGCTCGAGGTCCTTGTAGACCTCGAAGAAGTGCTGGATCTCCAGGCGGTCGAACTCGGGAACGTGATGGATGTCCCGCAGGTGCTCGTGCCGGGGGTCGCTCGCCGGTACGCACAGCAGCTTCTCGTCCGGGCCGGCCTCGTCCGTCATCCGGAACATGCCGATGGCCCGGCAGCGGATCAGGCAGCCAGGGAAGGTGGGCTCCTCGACGAGAACCAGGGCATCCAGAGGATCCCCGTCCCCGCCCAGTGTGTTGTCGACGAAGCCGTAGTCAGCGGGGTACCGGGTGCTGGTGAACAGCATCCGGTCCAGGCGGATCCGCCCCGTTGCGTGGTCGACCTCGTACTTGTTGCGCTGCCCCTTGGGTATCTCGATGGTGACGTCGAACTCCACGGGCCGGACTCCTCGAAGCAGCTGCGGGGGAGCGCCTAGTGTCGCTCACGGGTTCCAGCCCTCCGTCGGTCGGGCGGCCCTCTCGGGAAGGATCGGGTGGTGCACACCTCGCGAGCGCGCATCGGGCTGATCGCGCTCGCCGTGCTCCTGCTCGCCGCCGGTGCAGTCAGTGTCACGGCCCTGCGGACCCACCATCTCCCTTCGGCAGGGGCCAGCGCCCCTGCGGCCCGGGACACTCCATCTCCGGGACCTGTCCGGTCCCCGCTGCTGGCCGAGTTGACGGGCAGTCCGCCACTTCCGACCGCCGCCGCGCTCGCCTCCGCACTGACCAGGACCCTCACCGACGCGGCTCTCGGGCCGACCGTTGCCTTTTCGGTCATCGATGTCCGTAGTGGCGCCCCGTTGCTCGAAGTCGCGGCCGCCACGCCCGTGCTGCCAGCGAGTACGGCCAAGCTGCTGACCGCCGCGGCGGCGTTGTCGGTCATGGGCCCCGACCGTCGGTTCAGGACAACGGTGGTCGCTGGCCGAGCCCCGGGCGACGTGGTGCTGACCGGCGGCGGTGATCCGACCCTCGCGGGACCAGGACCCCATAGCGGTACCTACCCGCCGCCCGCGCAGCTGCGTGAGCTGGCCCACCAGGTCCGGGCAACGGGTCTGGTCGTGCGGCGCGTCCTCGTCGACGACACCCTTTTCACGGGTCCCGCCACCGGGCCCAGCTGGCGTCCCGACTACGTCGCGAGCGGGAACGTCGCGCCGGTGAGCGCCCTCGAGATCGACGAGGGCCGCTCCCGGCCAGATCGCATGGCAAGGGAAGCCGACCCGGCGCTCGCCGCGGGGCGGGCGTTCGCGGGTCTGCTG
>JALYIZ010000167.1 GCA_030775505.1 Actinomycetota bacterium
GTACAGGCTTGCGCGTCCGGCGCTGGCCGGCAGCAGGGACGCCCCGGGCCCGGGCCGCTGCCTTCGCCTTCGCCAGTGCCGCCCGCGCCAGGTCGGGTCCGACCGCCCCGCCTTCCTCACCCGACCCAACCGGCCCCGCAGCCCCCGGCCCCTCAGCCCCCGACCCGTCACCGGACATGCGTGACTGTCCCCTCGTGGACGTCGAACCGACTGCCCAGCAACTGCTCCGGCAGATCGGCCGCCACCGCAGCGGTGACCAGCACCTGCTCGCCGCCCGACACCAGCGCGGCCAGCCGCTCCCGACGCCCCACGTCCAGCTCGGCGAACACGTCGTCGAGCAGCAGCACCGGCTCCCCACCGTCGGCCCGCAGCAGCTGGTAGGAGGCCAGTCGCAAAGCCAGTGCCACCGACCAGGACTCCCCGTGCGAGGCATAGCCCTTGACGGGCAGCGCTCCCAGTGACAACGCCAGCTCGTCGCGGTGCGGCCCCACCAGGGAAACCCCCCGCTCCACCTCCTGCGGGCGGACCCGGGCCAGCTCCGACAGCAGCGCGGCAGCGAGCACCTCGCGGTCAGGCAGCGCCGGCAACCCCTCCGTCGCGGCCTCACCGAGCGACGAGCGGTACTCCAGGCCCGTGGCGCCCTGCCCGTCCGAGACCTCCTGGTAGGCCTTCGCGACGTGCGGGCGCAGAGCCTCGACGAGGTCGAGCCGGGCCGCGAGCAGCTCCGCGCCGCACCGGGCCAGGTGCGCGTCCCACACGTCGAGCGTGCGCATATCGGACCCCCCGGAACGCCTGGCCAGGAAGGCGGTCTTGAGCAGGGCGTTGCGCTGCTTGAGCACCCGGTCGTAGTCGGCACGCACGCCCGACATGCGCGGTGCCCGCTGGACGAGGAGGTCGTCGAGGAACCGCCGACGCTCCGAGGGATCGCCCCGCACGAGCGAGAGATCCTCGGGCGCGAACAGGACGGTGCGAAGCAAGCCGAGTACCTCGCGCGGCCGCGGCACCGGAGCCCGGTTGACCCGGGCACGGTTGGCCCGACCCGGGTTGAGCTCAATCTCCAGGAGGGTCGAACGCCCGTCCCGCTCCACCTGGGCACGCACCACGGCGCGCTCCGCCCCGGACCGGACCAGGGGCGCGTCGGCCGCCACGCGGTGCGAGGCGAGGGTGGCCGCGTAGCCCAGCGCCTCGACGACGTTGGTCTTGCCCTGCCCGTTGGCGCCCACGAGTGCTGTGCTGCCGGGACCGAGCTCGAGGTCGAGCTGCGCCCAGGACCGGAAGTCGGTCAGGCTCAGCCGACTGACACGCACGGCACCCTCCGGCGCGCGACGACCACGGACGCAGGAGCCACCGGGCTCACGCCGTACCGGGTGGTGTCCCGGCTGACCCGCGGGTCTGCGAGTGAGCGGGGTCATGGTCGCCACCAGCCGGGGCGTGGGCGTCGGCGCCGGGCGCATCCGCACCGACCTCGTCCGAGCCGGCGCGCGAGGTGACCGGATGCCCACCGAACTGGTTGCGCAGCGCCGCGACAACCTTCATCGCGGGCGAGTCCTCCTGACGGGAGGCGAACCGCGAGTACAGCGCGGCCGTGATGACCGGCAGGGGAACCGCGTGGTCAACCGCCGCCTGGACAGTCCACCGACCCTCGCCGGAGTCCTGCGCGAACCCGCGCAGCTTCTCGAGGTCGGGGTCCTCCTCCAACGCGCGGACCATCAGGTCGAGCAGCCACGACCGGATGACCGTGCCCTGCTGCCAGCTGGCGATGACCGCGGGGACGTCGGTGATCACCTCCGTCGCCATCATCAGCTCCCAGCCCTCGGCGTAGGCCTGCATGAGCCCGTACTCGATGCCGTTGTGCACCATCTTCGCGAAATGCCCAGCCCCGACCGCGCCGGCGTGCACGAAGCCGCTAGGGCCGTCCGGCTTGAGGACGTCGAAGAACGGCTGGACGATGGCGACGTCCTCGTCGCGGCCCCCGACCATCAGCGCATAACCCTCGGTCAGCCCCCACACACCGCCCGACGTGCCGCAGTCGACGAAACCGATCCCCTTCTGGAGCAGGTCCTTCGCGTGCCGCTGATCGTCGGTGTACCGCGAGTTTCCCCCGTCGATGACGACGTCGCCGGGCTCGAGGAGCTCCCCGAGCGCATCGATGGTCTGGTAGGTCGGCTCACCCGCCGGGACCATCACCCAGACCGCGCGAGGGGCGGGCAGCATCTGCACGAGGGCCTCGAGGCTGTCGACGTCACGTGCGCCGGCTGCCTGGTCGTACCCGACGACCGTGTGACCTCCCCGGCGCAACCGCTCGGCCATGTTGGCGCCCATCCGACCCAGTCCGACCATCCCGAGCGTGCCCATGTCACGACCCTTCGTCTCCGGTGACCCCGTGCACGGGGTTGAGCTCCTGCTGCAGACCGTGCCCCCGAACAGCGCGGCTCAGCCCGAAAGGCGCACCGGCATCAACAGGTAGCGGTAGTCAGCGTCGGTGACAGCCGGATCAGGCTTGCCGGTCAGCACCGCCGGCCGCGTCGGCCCGGTGAACGACAGGGTGGTCACGTCGGAGTCGACGGCCGCCAGCCCGTCGAGCAGGTAGGCCGGATTGAACGCGATCGAAAACGGGCCCTCGGAGGTGTCACCCTCCCAGCCGCATTCCAGCCGCTCCGAGGCCTGCGCGTCATCGGCGCCACCGGCCTCCAGCACCAGGCCGTCGGCACCGAAGCTCAGCCGGACGGGGGCGTTGCGGGCAGCGACCAGCGCGACGCGCTTGACCGCGTCGACGAACGGCGAGGTGGTGACCTCAGCCTTCGCGGTGCTCTCGCTCGGCAGCAGCGACCGGTACTTGGGGAACTCACCCTCAAGCAGGCGCGACGTGGTCCGGCGCCCTCCCCCTTCGAAGCCGATCATTCCCTCGCCGCTGGTCCCGGTGCTCAGGGCCAGCGTCACCTCTGGTCCGCCGGTCAGCGCCTTCGCCGTCTCCGCGAGCGTGCGGGCTGGCACCAGCGCGGTGGCGGTCAGCCCCGGCTGCTCGGGGCGCCACGGCAGGGTGCGCACCGCGAGCCGGTACCGGTCAGTCGCCGCGAGCGTCAGCTGCTCCCCGTCGATCTCCACCCGGACGCCCGTCAGCACCGGCAGCGTGTCGTCCCGGCCGGCGGCGATGGCGACCTGGGCCACGGCGGCCGCGAACACGTCGCTCTCCAGCTTCCCGGCGGTACTGGGCATGTCCGGGAGGCTCGGGTAGTCCTCCACCGGCAGCGTCGGGAGCGTGAACCGGGCGGCCCCGCAGGTGAGCACGACGCGGCTGCCGTCGAGCCGGAGGTCGACCGGCTGGGCCGGCAGGGACCGGACGATGTCGGAGAGCAGCCGACCGGGAACCAGCACACGTCCCGGCGTCGCCGCGGTGACCGGGATCGTCACCCGGGAGGAGACCTCGTAGTCGAAACCGGACACCGACAGACCCCCGGTGTCCACCTCGAGCAGCAGCCCGAGCAGCACCTGCATCGGCGGTCGGGCGGGCAGGGACCGGGCGGTCCAGACGACGGCGTCGGTGAAGGCGTCGCGTTCGACCCTCAACTCCATGATGTGTGCCTCTCGGGCGTGAGTGTGTCCGGTCGTCCCGGCTGGGGTGCGGGATGGAGTCTGCCTGAGGGCACGTGATGCACAGGGTGGCCCAGCCCCGACAAGCCTGGGGGTTTCGAGGAGGAGAAGGATCGTCGTCGTATCAGGGGGGTGCGGCCCTGTGGACGGTCAGTCTTCCCGCAGGTCAGACGGCGTGTCGCCGGGGCGGCCGCCTGTGCACGGTCGTCCACCGGCCGACCGCCTGCCTGTGGGCGGCCGGGAGGGGCACAGCGCTGTCCCCACCGTGCGGTCCGTCGCAGAGCCCTCGTCCACACCCTTGTCCCCAGCCTGTGCAGAGATCGAGTGGCCAGCATCACAGGGTCGGTCTCTGCCTCGACGTCACGAATGTCCGGATCAGTCACTGGCGGGAGCGGGTCTTGATGCGGTTGGTCAGCTCGGCCACCTGGTTGTAGGTGGCCCGGCGCTCCGACATCTGACCGCGGATCTTGCGGTCGGCATGGATGACCGTCGTGTGGTCCCGCCCGCCGAACATCTGGCCGATCTTGGGCAGCGACAGGTCAGTGAGCTCGCGGCACAGGTACATGGCGATCTGGCGGGCGGTGACCAGCACGCGGGAGCGTGAGGAGCCGCAGAGGTCCTCCATGGTGAGCCCGAAGTACTCCGCCGTGGCGGCCATGATCGTCGCGCCGGTGATCTCCGGGCCGCCGTCGGCCGGAATGAGGTCCTTGAGCACGATCTCGGCGAGGGCAAGGTCGACCGGCTGCCGGTTCAGCGACGCGAACGCCGTGACGCGGATCAGCGCCCCTTCGAGCTCGCGGATATTGCTGGAGATCTTCGAGGCGATGAACTCCAGGACGTCCGGCGGGGCCGCGAGCCGGTCCTGGGCCGCCTTCTTGCGCAGGATGGCGATGCGGGTTTCGAGGTCGGGCGGTTGGACGTCGGTGATCAGGCCCCACTCGAACCGGGTTCGCAGCCGGTCCTCCAGCGTCGACAGCTGCTTGGGCGGCCGGTCGGAGCTGATCACGATTTGCTTGTTGGCGTTGTGGAGGGTGTTGAAGGTGTGGAAGAACTCCTCCTGCGTCCGTTCCTTGTTCTCCAAGAACTGGATGTCGTCGACGAGCAGGATGTCGACGTCGCGGTAGCGGCGCTGGAAGGCCTGGGCCTTGTCGTCCCGCAGGCTGTTGATGAAGTCGTTGGTGAACTCCTCCGAGCTCACGTAGCGCACCCGAGCGCCGGAGAACAGGTGCTGGGCGTAGTGCCCGATGGCGTGCAGCAGGTGGGTTTTGCCCAGCCCGGACTCGCCGTAGACGAACAGCGGGTTGTAGGCCTTGGCCGGGG
>JALYIZ010000168.1 GCA_030775505.1 Actinomycetota bacterium
GCGGGGGCCTCCGCAGCGGGCTGGGCAGCGGGCTGGGCAGCGGGCTGGGCAGCGGGCTCGGTGGCGGGCGCCGCACCGGCTGCACTTGCCGCGTCGTCGATCGTGGCCAGCTCAGCGCCGACCTCGACGGTCTCGTCCTCCTGGACCTTGATCGCGGTGACGATCCCGGCGGCGGGGGAGGGGATCTCGGTGTCCACCTTGTCGGTGGAGACCTCGAGCAGCGGCTCGTCGACCTCGACCCGTTCGCCCTCCTTCTTCAGCCACCGCGTGACGGTGCCCTCGGTGACGCTCTCGCCCAGTCGGGGCATCGTGACGGAGACGGCCATGAGGTGTCTTCGGCTCCTTGGTCGGCGACGGGCGAGCTATGAGTGGCTGTGCAGCGGCTTGCCGGCGAGGGCCATGTGCGCCTCGCCCACCGCCTCGGACATCGTCGGGTGCGGGTGGATCAGCTGGGCCACCTCGGCGGGCAGCGCCTCCCAGTTGGTGATGAGCTGGGCTTCGGCGATCAGCTCGCCGACCCGCTCGCCGACCATATGGACCCCGAGAACCGGGCCGTCCTTGGCGGCGATGACCTTGACGGCACCGGCCGTGCCGAGGATGCGGGACTTGCCGTTGCCCGCGAGGTCGTAAACGGCTTCGACGACGTCGTAGCCGCGCTGCTTGGCGAGGGCTGTCGTGAGCCCCACGGACGCCACCTCCGGGTGGCTGTAGGTGACCCGTGGCACGCCGTCGTAGTCCACCGGCGTCACGGGCAGGCCCGCCAGCCTTTCCGCCACCAGGATCCCCTCGGCGAACCCGACGTGGGCCAGCTGCAGCGTCGGGATCAAGTCACCCACCGCGCTGATCGTGGGCACGCTGGTCTGGCAGTAGCCGTCCACCTTGACGAAGCCGCGCTCCATCTCCACGCCGACCTGCTCGTAGCCCAGCCCCTCGGACACCGGGCCCCGGCCGATGGCCACGAGAAGCAGCTCGGCCTCCAGGGTCTTTCCACCCTCGAGGTGGACCGTGACCCCGGTCCCGGTCGTCTCGATGCGTTCGAAGCGGGCGCCCAGCTCCTGGCTGATCCCGCGCTTGCGGAAGGCGCGCTCGAGCAGCTTCGACGAGGACTCCTCCTCCAGCGGGACGAGGTGCGGTAGTGCCTCGACGATGGTGACGGCCGCCCCGAAACTGGCCCAGACAGAGGCGAACTCACACCCGATCGCGCCCGCGCCGAGGATGACAGCCGAGGCCGGCACCCGGTCGAACGCCAGCGCGTCGTCTGACGTGACGACCTTGACGTGGTCGATGTCCAGCCCGGGGAGGGACCGCGGTACCGAGCCGGTGGCGAGCAGGACGTGCCTGGCCTCGATCCGCCGGCCGTCGACCTCGACCGCCGTCGGCGAGACCAACCTGCCGGTGCCTTCCACGACGTCGATCTTGCGGCTCTTGACGAGACCGGTGAGCCCCTTGAACAGGCCCTCGACGACCTTGTCCTTGTAGGAGTTGACGCCGGCCATGTCGACGGCCTCGAACGTGCCCTTCACGCCGAACTGGGCGGCTTCCTTGATGGTGTCGACGACCTCGGCGGAGTGCAGCAGGGCCTTGGTGGGGATGCAGCCGCGGTGCAGGCAGGTGCCGCCGACCTTGTCCTTCTCGACCATGACTACGGTCATGCCGAGCTCGGCGGCGCGCAGGGCGGCGGCGTACCCGCCACTTCCTCCCCCGAGGACGACCAGGTCGACGGTTGCGGGCTGGGTCACTGCACGTGCTCCTTCGGGGTGGGTCGGTCGCGTCGCAGCACTTCGACAGGGCATCCTTTCATCCAGTGGTACCGGGGCACAGGGGGAGTGGGCGCAGTGGCGGCATGGGGTCGGTGGGTGAGGCGGTCGCGACCGGGGACGGTGCGGGGCGGCGAGGGATCGGACATCGATCATCTGAAGGGCTTCGCGGCCAGCCGTCAGGGAGTGGAGGGCTTCGTGGAGCCGGAGACCAATACGACCGCGACGACGCTGGTGCTCGTGGCGGCCACGGGTGAGTGGACGCGTAGACGCGTGGGGAGCCGGCAGGGGGCGTTCGACTTGGGAAGGAGGCTGGCCATCCCGGTGTACGACGTGGCGGCCACCGGGTACCCGAGTCGGATGCGGGAGTGGACGGCTCGCCGCAAGGCAGCGGGCGACACAGGGGTCCCGGGACTGTGAGCGACCTGGACCTGCCGGGGGCGGCTGTCGACAGCTACCTCGAGCAGACACTTCTCCCGGCGGATCCGGTGCTGGAGGCCGCCCTCGCCTCGAGCGCGTCGGCCGGGCTGCCGGCGATCCAGGTGTCCGCGCTGCAGGGTGCGCTGCTCATGCTGCTCGCCCGCACGAGCGGCGCCACCCGCGTCCTCGAGATCGGGACCCTCGGCGGCTACAGCACGATCTGGCTGGCACGCGGGCTGGGGTCAGGTGGTCGCGTCGTCACGCTGGAAGCCGACCCGGTCCATGCCGAGGTGGCCCGGTCCAATCTCGCGCGGGCGGGGCTCGCCGAGGTCACGGAGGTCGTGCTGGGGGCGGCCCTGGACACGCTGCCCCGCCTGCTCGGGGCGGGGGAGTTCGACCTGGTGTTCATCGACGCGGACAAGGAGAACGGCGCCGCCTACGTCGAGTGGGCGATGCGCCTGAGCCGGCCAGGGGCGATGATCATCGTGGACAACGTGGTGCGCGGCGGGGAGGTCGCGAACCCCGACACGGACGACCCGCGCGTGCTCGGCACCCGACGCACGCTCGCGCTGCTCGGCAGCGACCCCCGGCTGGTGTCGACGGCCGTACAGACCGTCGGCGCGAAGGGCTACGACGGGTTCTCGGTCAGCGTGTTCGCGGGCGGGGCCGGCTGACCTTCACGACGGCTGACCCCGGAGACGGCTGAGCCCGGCCACGGAGGGGGGTTCCATGGCCGGGCTCGTACCGGGGGTGCGGGAGGGTCAGCCCTGCCCGCCGCCGCCGTCGCCGGAGCCGCCGCCGTGGTGCCCGGAGCTGTCCCCGGAGCTGTGCGAGTCCGAGCCGGAGCTGTGTGTGTCCGAGCCGGAGCTGTGTGTGTCCGAGCCGGAGCCCTGAGCGTCCGGGCGGGAGCTGTGTGCGGGCTCAGGCCCGGGGCTCGACGTGGATGAGGCGTGCTCACCGTCGTTGTTGGTGCTGTCCTGGTGCTGGCCGGACTGCCCCTGGGTGCCGTCCTGGGCCTGGTCGCCGTCCGCCTGCCCGCCGGCGGCGTGCTCACCGTCGGTGGCGGTCGAAGGCTCCGGCGTCGCGGTCAGCGCGCCGTCGTGCTCGCCGGTCTCCTGACTGGCGTTTTCGCCCTGCTCGCCGGCTGCCGCGCCAGCCGTACCGGGTGCTGCCGACGGCTCAGGGGGGTCGACCGGCTCGGGGCTGGCGGTCTTGGGACCCTCGGTCGCCTCGCTCGTCGCCGACTCCTGGGACTCCTCAGCGGCAGCCGACGGGGAGACTGTGGGCGATGCGGCGCCCGACGGTGACGACGCCACGGTGGGCGCCTCGGTGCTCGAAGCCGTGTTGATGGCCTGGACGCTCACCGCGGAGGTGCCGAGCGCGGCGACAGCGACAGCGGCGCCGGCGATCTTCACCTTGGTGGTCAGCGCGGGCAGGAACTTCTCGAGCATGGGTGCCTCCGTGACTCGGGCGGGGTCACCAGGGTCATCGCCACGGGGTCGCTCGGCGTTACAGCGAACTCAGCCGGCGGCGAGGTCCTCGAGCAGCTGGACGAACGTCCGCACAGCCGCCCCCGTCCCGCCATGCGGGGTGTAGCCGTACGCCTCCCCGGAGTTGTAGGCCGGACCGGCGATGTCGAGGTGCGCCCAGCGCACTCCGTCGGGCACGAACTCCTTCAGGAACAGTCCGGCGACGAGCATGCCGCCTTCGCGGGGACCACTGTTCTGCAGGTCCGCGATGTCGCTGTCGAGCCCCTTGAGCAGCTCAGGAGGAAGTGGCATGCCCCAGGAGGGCTCGCCGGCGGTCACGGAGGCAGCCAGCACCTGCTCACGCCAGGCGTCGTCGTTGGACATCACCCCCGTGGTGCGGCTGCCGAGCGCGACGAGCTGCGCGCCGGTGAGGGTCGCGACGTCGAGCAGGTACTGCGGGTTGTCCTCGCCCGCGCGCACGATCGCGTCGGCGAGGATCAGCCGCCCCTCCGCGTCGGTGTTGGTGACCTCGACCCGCTTGCCGCCCCTCATCGTGAGGACGTCCGAGGGCCGGATGGCGGTGCCGCTCGGCATGTTCTCCGCCATGGGGACCCAGGCGTCGACATCGACGGCGAGCTTGAGCTGGGCGACGGCAGCCATCGTCGCGATGACGGCGGCGGCCCCCCCCATGTCCATCTTCATCTCCTCCATCGACGCGGCGGGCTTGAGCGACAGGCCGCCCGAGTCGAACGTGATCCCTTTCCCGACGAGGGCGACGCGCGGCTTGCTGCGACCGCTGCCGCGGTAGGTGATGTGGACCAGACGTGGCCCGTGCACCGATCCCTGGCCTACGCCGAGGATCCCGCCGAAACCGCCCTTGGTCAGGGCCTTGTCCTCCAGCACCTCGACCTCGAGGCCGGCCTTCTCGCACTGCACCTTCGCGATGTCGGCCAGCTCGGCCGGGTGCAGGTGCGACGGCGGGGTGTTGACGAGATCCCTGACGAGGGTGACCGCGTCTGCGACGACCTCCGCCCGGCGGGCCGCCGCCCGGGTGGCCTTGTCCTTGGCGTCACCGACGACGAGGACAAGCTCCCTGACCGCAGGACGGTGGGCGGCCGACGAGGCGGCCGAGCGGTACCGGGTGAAGGAGTACGCGCCGAGCAGGGCGCCTTCGGCCACGGCGCGGACGTCGGCGGTCTTGGCCGGCCCGCTGGCGTGGGCGAGGGTGAGGGCGACCTTCCCCGTCC
>JALYIZ010000169.1 GCA_030775505.1 Actinomycetota bacterium
ACTCGGACCAGTCGGAACCGGGAAGCGCCGACCAGACCGCCCTGGGCCCGCGACCGGCGGCGACCGCCTCCAGGAAGGCCGGACCGGCGGGGTAGCTGGTCCAGTCGCACCGGGGCGGGTCGGCCGTCGGGGCTGCGTCGTCCGGTGTCCGGAGCTCGCCCTCCACGCGCGCATGCCGCGGTGGCAGGGCCAGGCGCAGTACGTCGAAGAGCGAGCCAGCCGACCGGTCAGCGACCGCCCTGGCGAGCCTGGCGACGTCGCTGGTGAGCACCGGCTCCGCGCTGACGAGGGCATGCAGTGCAGTGAGAGAGCCCTCGTGCTCGGAAGCGTCGGACCGGCCGAGGATGACCCCGTCCACCAGCCGGCCGGCGAAGCGCACCCTGACCCGGCAGCCCGGGGCGGCCCGGTCCGCCATGACCGCCGGCACGGCGTAGTCAAAGGGCCGATCGAGGTGCGCGATGCCGGTGTCGACGGCCACCGACGCTATCGGCAGGTCCACGGCGACCGCGTCTGGTGGCCTGGGCGCCTTCCGCCGCGGCCGGGCGGTGGTGCGGCCACCGAGCAGGAGCTGGCCGCCAGGTTCCTCCGCCGCGCTCACAGCCTGCTCACGGCGCCGAGGTTAGGTCACCCCTGAGACGGTCCCGAGGACGTCGGTCCGGCGCTATCGATCCCCGCCCGAGCCCGACCGATCCGGGTGACGGAGACGTCACCCGCGGGTGCCGCTCAGGCGCCGGCGGCCTTGCGGAGCACGTCCGTCCGGTCGGTGGTCTCCCAGGTGAAGTCAGGAAGCTCGCGACCGAAGTGACCGTAGGCCGCGGTCTGCGCATAGATCGGCCGCAGCAGGTCCAGGTCCCGGATGATGGCCGCCGGACGGAGGTCGAAGACCTCGGTCACCGCGTCCTGCAGCACGGCATCCTCGACGACCCCGGTGCCGAACGTGTCGACGAACAGACCGACGGGCTCAGCCTTGCCGATGGCGTAGGCGACCTGTACCTCGCAGCGGGTGGCCAGTCCCGCGGCAACGACGGTCTTGGCCACCCATCGCATGGCGTACGCGGCCGAGCGGTCGACCTTGGAGGGGTCCTTGCCGGAGAAGGCACCACCACCGTGGCGTGCGTACCCGCCGTAGGTGTCCACGATGATCTTGCGCCCGGTGAGACCGGCGTCGCCCATCGGGCCGCCGACTTCGAACCGACCCGTCGGGTTGACGAGCAGCCGGTAGCCCTCGGTGGCCAGCTCGAGCCCGGCCAGCTCAGGGGCGATGACCTGCTCGGCGACGTCGGGCTTGAGCAGCGTCTCGATGTCGATGTCGGCGGCGTGCTGGGAGCTCACGACGACGGTGTCGAGGCGGACCGGCCGCCCGTGTGCGTACTCGATGGTGACCTGGGTCTTGCCGTCCGGTCGCAGGTAGGGAACCGAGCCCTCCTTGCGGACCGTCGCGAGTCGCTTGGCGAGCCGGTGGGCCAGGGCGATGGGCAAGGGCATCAGCTCCGGCGTCTCGTCGCACGCGAAGCCGAACATCAGACCCTGGTCCCCCGCTCCCTGCCGGTCCAGCGGGTCTTCGACAGACTGCCCGGTCCGGGCCTCGTAGGCGGCGTCCACTCCTTGCGCGATGTCCGGGGACTGGGAGCCGATGGACACGTTCACGCCGCACGACGCGCCGTCGAAACCCTTCTTCGAGCTGTCGTAGCCGATGTCGAGGATCCGCTCCCGGACGATGGTCGGGATGTCCGCGTAGGTCTCGGTCGTGACCTCGCCGGCGACATGCACCTGACCGGTGGTGATCATCGTCTCGACGGCGACCCGGCTCTGGGGGTCCCCCGCCAGCAGTGCGTCGAGGATGGAGTCGCTGATCGCATCAGCGATCTTGTCCGGGTGTCCCTCGGTGACGGACTCGGACGTGAACAGACGGCGCGACACGAGTGCTCCTCAGGGCGGGGATTCGGCCTCGGAGTCTAGAGGAACGCCGGACGGGCGGAGGGTACGCGGCCCGGCGTCGAGCCCGGAAAGGCGGCTAACGAGGAGAAGTGTCCGCTCACGCCCGAGATGTCGTCCGAAACTCGACAGGTAGCCGTGGCCGGAGACCGCAGGGGACGTTCGCGTCCCGCGAGGGGCCGGTCAGTGCAGGCGGCGGCGACGGGGGGCGCAGCGCCACTGCCTAGCCGGGCGTCCCAGAGCGCGGGACCAGACGCGCCACGACCAGGTCGAGGACGGCGTCGGCAAGCGCCTCCTTGCTGCCCAGCGGGATCTCGTGCGCGCTCCCGTCGGCCCCCAGCACCGTGGCGGCATTCGACTCGCCCTCGAAGCCGGTGGGATGGCCGGCTTCGCCCACCTCGTTGACCACGAGCAGGTCGCAGCCCTTGCGGGCCAGCTTGGCGCGGCCGTTCGCCAGTACGTCGTCGGTCTCTGCGGCGAACCCGACAAGCACCTGACCGTCGGTACGCGAGGCCCCAAGCTCGGCCAGCACGTCGGTGGTGGCCACGAGCTCGACGGTCAGCGAACCGGTCTTTTTGTGCTTCGCAGCGAGCCTGACCGCGGGGCGATAGTCGGCAACCGCCGCGGCCATCACCACCACAGCACTGTCGGAGGCGCGTTTCACCACCGCTTCACGGAGCTCCTCGGCGCTCACGACCCGGACAACCGTGACGCCGGCGGGATCCGGCAGGCTGACGTTGGCGGCCACGAGCACCACGTCCGCCCCGCGCGCGGCGGCGGCGCGAGCGAACGCGTAGCCCTGTCGTCCGCTCGAACGGTTGCCCACGAACCGCACCGGGTCGAGGTGTTCCCTCGTGCCGCCTGCCGTGACGAGGAGGCGGCGCCCCGCCAGATCTGGCTGCCGGTGACCGCGCTCGAGCAGTCGTCGGCAGATGCGGGCGATCTCCGCAGGCTCGGCGAGGCGTCCCTTGCCCGAGTCTGCCCCGGTCAGGCGCCCTTCCCCAGGCTCGAGAACCACGATCCCGCGGTCGCGAAGGAGGGCGACGTTGGCCCGGGTCGCGGGGTGCTCCCACATCTCGGTGTGCATGGCGGGCGCCATCAGCACCGGGCAGCGCGCGGTCAGCAGCGTGTTGGTGAGCAGGTCGTCGGCGAGCCCATGTGCGGCCTTGGCGAGCAGGTCAGCGGTGGCGGGAGCGACGACGAGCAGGTCAGCCTGCTGTCCGATCCGCACGTGCGGGACATTGTGGACGTCCTCCCACGCGGAGTCCGTGACCGGCTGCCCGGACAGCGCCGCCCAGGTGGGCTCGCCGACGAACCGGAGGGCGCTGGCTGTGGGGATGACCCGGACGTCGTGCCCGGACTCGGTGAGCTGCCGGAGCAACTCGACGGCCTTGTAGGCGGCGATCCCACCGGCGACACCGAGCACGACCCGGGGCCGCTGCACGGCAGGCCTAGATCACCGGGTCGGGGACCTGCTCGTGCGTGAGCAGGCCGGCATTGATCTCGCGCAAGGCGATGGACAGCGGCTTCTCCTGCACGCCGGTCTCGACGAGCGGGCCCACGTACTCGAGCAGTCCTTCGCCGAGCTGCGAGTAGTAGGCGTTGATCTGCCGGGCGCGCTTCGCGGCGTAGATCACCAGGCTGTACTTGGAGTCGGTCGCGGCCAGGAGCTCGTCGATCGGTGGGTTGGTGATGCCGATCGGGTTCGCGACGGTGCCGGACACGGTTCTCCTGCGATCTAGGACGACTCGGGGATCTGCATCAAGGCTACCAGTCGGTCGGCTGCAGACTCGACGTCGTCGTTGATCACCACCTCGTCGAACTCGTCCTCGGTGGCCAGCTCGATGCGGGCCCGGTCGAGTCGTTCGCGCACCTTCGCCGGCTCCTCCGTGCCCCGGCCGACGAGCCGGCGCGCCAGCTCCTCGAAGCTCGGCGGCGCGAGGAACACAAGTTGGGCGTCGGGGAACTGGGCCCGCACCTGCCGGGCGCCCTCGATGTCGATCTCCAGCAGTGCCGCCGTGCCGCTCGCGAGCTGCTCAAGGACCGGCCCTCGGGGAGTGCCGTAACTGGCCCCCAGATGCCGGTCGCTCTCCAGCAGGTCGCCGGCGGCATGGAGCCGGTCAAAGGACTCCTGGTCGAGGAAGTGGTACTCGACGCCGTCAGTCTCCCCCGGGCGGGGCGACCGGGTGGTGACGCTGGTGGACAGCCACACCGTCGGGTGCCGACGCCGCACAGCGGCAACGACACTGCCCTTCCCGACCCCGGAAGGACCCGACAGAACGGTGAGCCGTCCCCTCACCCGCCCGCGAACTCCCGCTGGAGCGCCTCGCGCTGCTTGGCCCCGAGACCGCGCACGCGTCGCGACGGTGAGATCTCGAGCCGTTCCATGATCCGCTGCGCCCGTACCTTGCCGACGCCGGGCATGGCCTCAAGCACAGCGATCACCTTCATCTTGCCGACGATCTCGTCGGTGTCGCCCGAGGCGAGCACGTCGTCCAGCGACGCACCGTTGTTCTTCAGCCGCACCTTGAGCTCCGCCCGGACGCGGCGGGCGGCGGCGGCCTTCTCCAGGGCGGCAGCGCGCTGCTCGGGCGTGAGGGGCGGCAGGGCCACTCCGGGTCACCTCGGGTACGGGACGGGCGTGCGGTGGGTAGGGGGCGAGCCGCGAACCTAGCGACAACGCCACCCCCGGGGCAATCGGGTGCCGCTGCGGGCAGCGCGCCGGACGTCTAGACGCGCAGGCTCAGAGCGGCCGCGATCGCCGCTGCCGCGGCGCCGGGATCGCCCGCCGCGGTGATGGGGCGTCCGATCACGAGCAGGTCCGCCCCGTCGTGGAGCGCCTGCTGGGGGGTGGCGACGCGGGCCTGGTCCTGCGCGTCCCCACCAGGAAGCCGTACCCCA
>JALYIZ010000170.1 GCA_030775505.1 Actinomycetota bacterium
GGCGAGGACCATCCCGCTAGTGTCGCGCGGGTGTTCGACACCGTGCTCGTCGCCGGCCGCGGCGTGGCCGCCGTGCGCGTGGTGCAGACCTGCCAGCGGCTGGGCAGCAGGGCCGTCTCGGTCCACACCGTCGGGGACGAGCATGCGCCGCACATCGCGGCGGCCGACGAGTCGGTCCTGCTCGGGGAGCCGTCCTCCTACGACGACGTCCTCAAGCTCGTGGAGGCGGCCGGGCAGGCGGGGGCTCAGGCGGTGCACCCGTGCCTGAACCTCACACCGGACCTCGCCGCGGCTGTCGAGGACGCCGGGCTGGTGTGGGTCGGACCGTCGTCGTCCGTTCTCACCGGGCTTGCCACGCGCCGCTGGGACGTCCCTGCGGGACCGGTGAGCTCGGTCGTGGTGCTCGGGAGCCGCAGCGGCTGCGTGGCGGTCGGTGACCCGCGGCACGGTGGGGTTGCGGCCGATTTCGCCCAGGCGCTGGGCCTGACGGGGTGCCTGGTCGTGCAGGTCGACGCATCCGGGCAGGTGGTCGGTGCCCAACCCGGGCTGCCCGAGGTGGCAGGCGTCGACGTGGTGGAGCAGCAGCTGCGGATCTCCGCAGGTCTCGAACCGGATCTCCCGAGGAGCACACGATGAGCGACCTGGCGGTTACCCACGACAGCGGCGTCCTCCGACTGCACATCGACCGGGAGAGCAAGCGCAACGCCCTCAACGGCGAGGTGCTGCGGGGCATCCTGGGGGCGCTGCGCGACCCGGGTCCCGCCCGCGTCGTGTTGGTGACCAGCGCCGGGGACCGCGTCTTCTGCTCCGGTGCCGACCTGGTCCAGATGGCGCCGGACGCGACAGGGCTGGAAGTGCACGAGGGTCGGGGCCTGCTGCGTGAGGTGGTGCTGGCCATGCGGGACAGCCCGCTGCCGGTCGTCGCCAGCGTCCAGGGTCTGTGCCTGGCTGGGGGGGTCGGGCTGGTGTTGGGATGCGACATCGTCCTGGCTGCCGACACGGCGGCGTTCGGGCTGCCGGAGGTGGACCTCGGACTCTGGCCCTTCATGGTCAGCGCCCTGCTCGGCAGGCACGTCAGCCCCAAGCGGGCGATGGAGATGATGCTTTCCGGGCGCCGGGTCCCCGCCGACGAGGCCTTGACGATGGGGCTGCTCTCCCGGGTCGTCCCGGCCGCCTCGCTGGCCGAGGAGACGTCATCGCTGGTCGCGGCGCTGGCCGGAAAGCCGCCCGTTGCCGTCCGGCTCGGCAAGGCGGCCTTCCGGGCGGCACTGGAGTCGTCCCTGCCCGCCGGGCTCGAGGCGATGCAGGCGCAGCTGTCCCTGTTGAACACGAGTGAGGACGCCGCCGAGGGCGTCGGCGCCTTCCTCGGTAAGCGGCAACCGGTGTGGAAGGGGCGGTAGCGCGCCTAGGCTCCACGCATGAGCGAGCTGTCGACCGCAAGCCACGACCCGGACCGTCCCGCGGCCCTGCTGGACTTCGTCACCCGAGGCTGGGCGCAGCGGCCCGACGCGTTGCCGGTGGAGCACCCCTCTGTGCCGTCGCGGCTGCTCCGTCGCACGGCCCTGGCCGCCCGCTTCCCCGGTGAGTGGCTGGTGATTCCGGCCGGCGGTCACAAGGTGCGCGCCAACGACACCTTCTTCCGCTTCCGACCCTCCTCGGAGTTCGCCTGGCTGGTCGGCTCTCAGGAGCCCGACTCAGTTGTGGTCGTGGACCCAGAGGGGGAGGTCGTCCTCTACCAGCGGCCCTCGGCCGACCGGACCAGCTCGGACTTCTTCACCGACCGCGTGGCCGGCGAGCTGTGGATCGGCCCGCGGCCCACCCTGGCGGCGACCGGCGCGCTGCACGGCATCGAGACGCGACCTCTCGAGGAGCTGCCCAAGGCCCTGGAGGGATGCGCGCCCGTCAGGGTGCTGCGCTCCCATGACGCGGCTGTGGAGTCGCTGGTGGCCAGCGACCCGGCCCTCGACCGCGAGCTGCTGGTAGCTCTGTCAGAGCTCCGGCTGGTCAAGGACTCCTACGAGGTCGGCCAGCTGCAGGCCGCCGTCGACGCGACCGTGCTCGGTTTCACCGATGTCGTGCGGGCGTTGCCCTCCGCCCAACGGACCAGCGAGCGCTGGGCCGAGGGGGTCTTCGGGCTGCGTGCCCGGGTGGAGGGGAACGACGTCGGCTACGG
Source organism: Actinomycetota bacterium (assembly GCA_030775505.1). The sequence goes on from JALYIZ010000170.1 coordinate 2,174, forward strand.
CAGCATCTGCGCCGCGGGGACCCACGCCTGCATCCTGCACTGGACGGACAACGACGGACCGGTTCGGGACGGGGACCTGATCCTGCTCGACATGGGCGTCGAGGGGCACGAGCTCTACACGGCGGACGTCACGCGGACGCTGCCGGTGAACGGTCGCTTCAGTGACCGGCAGCGCGAGGTCTACACCCTGGTCTACCAGGCGCAGGAGGCCGCGATCGCGGCCACCAGGCCGGGGGTGCCGTTCACCGCCCCGCACGACGCGGCCATGCGGGTGCTGGCGCACGGCCTGCAGCGGCTGGGGGTCCTCGAGGACGCCGAGGCCGCCCTCGCCGAGGACCAGCAGCTGTACCGCAGGTACACGTTGCACGGGACGAGCCACATGCTGGGCCTCGACGTCCACGACTGCGCGCAGGCGCGCAACGAGCTCTACCGCAAGGGCCCGCTGGAGGCCGGGTACGTGTTCACCATCGAGCCGGGCCTGTACTTCCAGCCCGACGACCTCACCGTGCCGGAGGACCTGCGCGGGATCGGGGTCCGGATCGAGGACGACATTCTCGTGACCCCGCAGGGGTGCCGGAACCTGTCGGCCGCCCTGCCCCGCGAGGCCGGGGAGGTCGAGGCGTGGATGGCGTCCCTGCGTTGACCTCGGTGGCGCCTGGTTGGATGACGCGTGGCTGAGGTGCGCGCCGAGATGGTCGCGAACGTGTGGAAGGTGCTCGTCGCCCTGGGTGACCAGGTTGCCGAGGGCGACACCTTGGTGATCCTCGAGTCGATGAAGATGGAGATCCCGGTCCTCGCTGAGGAGGCCGGCACAGTCACGGGCCTGGCCGTCAGCGAGGGCGAGGTCATCCAGGAGGGCGACCTCATCGCCACCCTCGGCTGACGGGGTCAAGCCCGGGCGGTTGCGCGCCGAAGCAGGGACCGTGACGTCCGCGATCGAGCCCTTCCTGCGCGCCCTGGTGGACTGCGGGGGCTCTGACCTGCACTGCAAGGTCGGTTCGCCCCCCCGCGTGCGCATCGACGGACGGCTGCGCAAGCTGCAGACGCGCGACCTCACGAGCAACGACACCGACCAGATGGTGAGCGAGGTCCTGCGCGAGGACCTGCGTGAGGAGTTCCGGCGGACCAACGAGGCGGACTTCGCCTACTCGCTGTCGGGTGTCGGCCGGTTCCGCGTCAACGCCTTCCGGTCGCGCGGGTCCTGCGGCCTGGTCTTCCGGCGTGTCTCGGTCGGCGCCATCCCGCTCACCGATCTGGGGCTTCCCTCGGTGATCGCTTCGCTGGCGATGGAACCGCGCGGCCTGGTGCTCGTCACCGGGCCCACCGGGTCAGGTAAGACCACGACCCTGGCCGGGATGATCGACCACATCAACGCCAACAAAGAAGTCCACGTCGTGACGATCGAGGACCCGATCGAAGTCCTGCACTTCGACAAGATGGCCATGATCAACCAGCGTGAGGTCCGGGTCGACACCGATGACTTCCTGACCGCGCTGCGGGCGGCCATGCGGCAGGACCCCGACGTCATCCTCATCGGCGAGATGCGCGACCACGAGACCGTGAAGTCCGCGCTCGCCGCGGCCGAGACCGGGCACTTCGTCATGTCGACCCTGCACACCACTGACGCCACGGAGACCATCAACCGCATCATCGACTTCTTCCCGCCGCATGAGCAGAAGCAGATCCGCCTGGCCCTGGCCGGCTCGCTGCGCGGCATCATCTGCCAGCGGCTGGTCCCACGCGCCGACGGCGAAGGCCGCTGCGTGATCATGGAGGTTGCGGTCAACACCGGGCGCATCGCCGACGCGATCACCGACCCGGACAAGACCTCGACCCTGCCGCAGCTGATCGCCGACGGGCAGTACTACGGGATGCAGACCTTCGACCAGCACCTGGTGTCGTTCATCCGCGACGGGGTCATCACCCTCGAGGCCGCGATGGCGGCCAGCACCAGCCCGCACGACCTCACCGTGGAACTGCGGCGGCTGGGGCTCGTCGCGTAGCCTGCGCGCTCCAGCCCACCAGGGGGAGTGCCGCGATGCCCGGAATGACCTGCCCATCCTGTTCGCGGGAGCTCTCCGACGGGGCGCTGTCGTGCCCGTACTGCCGGGCGAGCATTCCTGAAGAGATGGGTTCGGGGCTGGTGGCGGATCCTGGACCGATGCCGTCGGGCGGGCCGTTCGCCCCGCCTGTGGCTGGGTTTGTGCCGGGGCCGGGGCTTGTGCCGGGGCCGGGGCCGGGGCCGGTGGCTGGGTCGGTGGCTGGGCCGGGGCCTGTGGCTGGGCCGGGGCCTGTTTCGGTGCCGTCGGCTGAGGTGGCGGGCATCATCGCCGCGGTCGCCTTGGCCGGGGTGTTCGGCCTGCCCGGCGTCGTGACGTTCGGGCTCTACCAGAACTCCTCAGCCCGGGCGGTCCACATCCTGGCCATGCTCGGCTGTGTGGCCGTGGCGGTGCTGGGCGCCTTCGTCGGGACGGTCCAGTACCGGAGTGCGGGCGAAGGTGAGTCCAAGCGGGTTCTTGCGGGGCTCGCCGTCGGGACTTCGGTCTTCGCGGGTGTGCTCGCCCTGTTCCACATCTGGGCAGCTGCGGCCGCCCCGGGTCTGCCGTGACACACCCGGGCCGGCGGGCGCGCGCGCACTGGCTCGTGGTCGCCCTGCCG
>JALYIZ010000171.1 GCA_030775505.1 Actinomycetota bacterium
CCGGCTCGGCGAGCAGGAAGGAGTTCACCAGGTCGTAGGGCGCGGTGGGGATGCGCCACACCCCGGTGGCGAGCTCGACCGCGGACATGCCACCTCCTGGAGTCGCCCCGGTCATGTTACCGACGGGTAGCAGACCCTACGCGCCGTAGGCTGCCGCGGTGCAGGTCAGCGACTCCCTCATCGATCTCGTGGGCAACACACCCCTCGTCAGGCTGGGCCGGATGGCCGCCGGGCTGCGGCCGCAGGTTCTCGCCAAGGTCGAGTACTTCAACCCGGGCGGCTCGGTCAAGGACCGGATCGCCCTGGCCATGGTCGAGGCGGCGGAAAGGGACGGCCTGATCAGACCGGGGGGGACGATCGTCGAGCCGACGAGCGGAAACACCGGTGTGGGGCTGGCCATCGTCGCCAACGCCCGCGGCTACTCCTGCGTCTTCGTCATGCCGGACAAGATGAGTGCCGAGAAGATCGCGGTCCTTCGCGCCTACGGGGCCGAGGTGGTCGTCTGCCCCACCGCCGTGGCGCCCGAGCATCCGGACAGCTACTACTCGGTGTCCAAGCGGCTGGCTGCCGAGATCCCCGGCGCCTGGAACCCCAACCAGTACGCCAACCCCCTCAACCCCGCCGCCCACTACGCCAGCACCGGGCCCGAGGTCTGGACGCAGACCGACGGGTTGGTCACCCATTTCGTGGCGGGCGTCGGGACCGGCGGGACCATCAGCGGCACGGGCCGCTATCTCAAGGACGTGTCCGAAGGACGCGTCCAGGTCATCGGCGCCGATCCCGAGGGCTCGGTCTACTCCGGCGGCACCGGGCGTCCCTACCTGGTCGAAGGGGTCGGCGAGGACTTCTGGCCCGACACCTACGACCGGACCGTCGCCGACCGGATCATCGCCGTGAGCGACCGTGACTCCTTCCTGACGACGCGGCGGCTGGCCCGCGAGGAGGCCCTGCTCGTCGGCGGGTCGTGCGGGCTCGCCGTCGCCGCCGCCTTGGAGCTGGCGAAGGAGCTCACCGAGGACGACGTCGTCGTCGTCCTGCTCCCCGACTCGGGCAAGGGGTACCTCTCCAAGATCTACAACGACGAGTGGATGGCCGACTACGGCTTTCTCATCCCCGACGCCAGCCAGCCCACCGTCGGTGACGTCCTGCGCCGCAAGGGCGAGGAGCTCCCGGAACTGGTCCACGTGCACCCCGAGGAGACGATCGGCTCGGCCATCGCGATCCTGCGCGAGTACCACGTCTCCCAGATGCCCGTGGTCAAGCACGAGCCCCCGGTGATGGCTGCCGAGGTGGTCGGTGCCGTCATCGAGCGCGACCTGCTCGACGCTGTCTTCGCCGACCGGAGCGCGCTGGACCGGCCGCTCGGCGAGGTGATGAGCCCGCCGCTGCCGATGGTCGGCTCAGGGGAGCCACTGCCGGTCGCTCTCACCGCCCTGGAGACCGCCTCGGCGCTCGTGGTCCTCGACGACGGAAAGCCCGTGGGCATCGTCACGCGGTCCGACCTGTTGGGCTTCCTCGCGCACCGCTGACGACGTACCGTGGGCGGATGACCGCGGACTGGAGCCCCGACGACTTCGGCTTCGAGACGCTCGCGATCCACGCCGGCCAGGACCCCGACCCTGCCACGGGAGCAGTCGTCGTCCCGATCTACCAGACCAGCACGTATGCGCAGAGCGAGGTCGGTCGGCACCAGGGCTACGAGTACAGCCGCTCCGGCAACCCCACCCGGGCAGCGCTCGAGACATGCCTGGCCGCCCTCGAGGGCGGGTCGACCGGACTCGCCTTCGCCTCGGGGCTGGCCGCGGAGGACTGCCTGCTGCGCACCGTCGCCCAGCCCGGCAGCCACGTGGTGATCGCGGACGACGCATATGGCGGCACCTACCGGCTGTTCGCCAAGGTGCTGCAGCGCTGGGGGGTGGAGCACACCCCGGTCCCCCTCGGTGACCTCGACGCCGTCCGCGCCGCGGTCCGGCCGGGTCGGACGGTGCTCATCTGGTGCGAGACCCCCACCAACCCGCTGCTCGGGATCGCCGACATCGCGGCGCTGGCCGGCATCGCGCACGATGCGCGCGCCCGGCTGGCCGTGGACAACACGTTCGCGAGCCCCTACCTCCAGCAGCCACTCGCCCTGGGTGCGGACGTCGTCGTGCACTCGACCACCAAGTACCTGGGGGGGCACTCCGACGTGGTCGGCGGGGCCCTGGTGACCGCGGACGCCGGCCTGGGCGAGGAGCTGACCTACCACCAGAACGCCCTTGGCGCGGTGCCCGGCCCCTTCGACTCCTGGCTGGTCCTGCGCGGGGCCAAGACCCTCGGGGTCCGGATGGACCGCCATTGCGCCAACGCCACGCGTGTCGTCGAGCTCCTGCTCGGCCACCCTGCTGTCGCGCGGGTGCACTACCCCGGGTTGCCGGAGCATCCCGGCCATGACGTCGCGGTCAAGCAGATGCGGGACTTCGGCGGCATGGTGAGCTTCACCCTCGTTGGCGGGGAGTCCGCCGCCCTGGATGTGTGCCGTCGGACCCGCGTGTTCACGCTCGGCGAGTCGCTCGGGGGTGTCGAGTCCCTGATCGAGCACCCGGCCCGGATGACCCACGCCTCCGTCGCCGGTTCCCAGCTGGAGGTGCCCGCCGACCTGGTGCGGCTGTCCGTCGGCATCGAGAGCGTCGAGGACCTGCTGGCCGACCTCGGTCAGGCCCTGTCCGGGACTCCCCGATGAGCCGGCGCCGCGCCCCGGCCTGGCAGCTGGAGGCCCTGACCTGGCTGTCCGCGGGGATCCTCGTGGCGGGGGTCGTCGCGGTCTTCTCGGTCCGACCTGCGGCACCCGCGCAGGCGGCCACCCCGGTGACCCCGGTGGTTCACCAGACGGAACGGGTCACCACGGTCCGTGTCCCCGTCAAGAAGACGGTGAAGGCGCCGGCCACGTCCGGGCGGCCCAAGTTCGTCCTGAGCGTGCCCACCGACCCGGGTCTCGGTCCGCCACCCGGGCCGCAGGCCGACCAGGCTCCTTCGCAGACGGCCGCACCGGAGAACCGATTCGCCGTGCTCGTCGGGATCACGCACTACCGGGCACCGACCCACGAGACGATCGGCGGCGCCGCGGACGTCCGGTTCATCGCCTCGGCGCTGGAGCAGGCTGGCTGGCTGGCCGGGAACATCCGCGTCCTGGCCGACGACGCGGCCACGGGGTCAGCGGTGCGTCAGGCGATGGCGTGGCTGGCCGCCAAGAGCCATCCGGGCACCTTCAGCCTGTTCCACTACTCCGGCCACGTGCAGCAGGGCGGCGGGCGTGAGTACCTGTGGCCGGTCGACCACGACCTGATTGGCAACGACGAGACGGTCGCGGCGCTGCACCGTGTCGCCGGCCACGTCTGGGTGGACATTGCCGGGTGCGAGTCGGGTGGCTTCATGGGCGACCTCCCGAGCGCGAACGTCCTCGTCACGACGAGCTCGCGGGTCACTCAGAAGTCCTACGAGTACCCCGACTGGGGGATGTCGGTGTGGACCGGCCTGTTGTTCGACCTCGGGATGACCCAGGGGGGCGCGGACGCCAACAACGACGGCACCGTGACGATCGGGGAGGCCATCCGCTACGCCAGCTACTACGCGCACCGGCTGACGGTCTACCAGACCCCCTACGGGCCACAGATCCCGGAGTCGGCGGGGGACCCGGTCCTGGGCTGGACCCTGGCGGACCCGCCGGCCTGATCCGGCGCGCTGGCGGCCCGAAACCGCCTGCCGTTGCGCACCGGACGCGCCATCCGACACACTGTGCGCGTCATCATGGTTACCCGTCGGTCACCATCAGGTGAACGACGTGGCAGGAGATCGCCGGGAGACCGGCGAAAGCACACGGATCGGGCACCGCACGCGCAGGCGCGCGAGGCCCATCCGGGCAGCGAGGAGGAGCCGGCATGAGCAGGACCGCACGGACCACCAGCTGCGCCCTTGCGGTGGTCGGCGCGGCGTCGGCGGTGCTGGTCGCGTCGCCCGGGCCCGCCTACGCCGACAGCTACACGCCCACCCTGGACGCGACCAACTGGTACTGGGCGAGCAAGCGGCTCGCCCCGGCACCCGCCCCCGTACCGGCGGCACCCGCCGACACCCCTGACCAGGCCTCCAACATCCCGGCCGGCGACCTGGGGGTGGCCTACACGACGGCCACCGACAAGGTCGCGGCGCTGATGATCGGCCTCGCCAGCGTCCCGATCGGCGCCACGTTCAACGACTTCACGCTCAAGATGCACATCGACGGGACCCCGACGTCGGTCACGCCCGGCTCGCTGCAGGCCTGCGAGCTGCTGGACGTGTTCACCGACGCGCCGGGGCCGTCGTCGTACAGCTCGGTGCCGACGGCGAGCTCGGCCACCTGCACCAACGGGGTCTGGGACGCCGGTACGTCCTCGTACACGTTCGTACTGACCACGCTGGCCAACGACTGGGCCGGTGGCACGCCCGTCAGCGGCGTGCTCGTCCAGCCCGCCACGGGGACGACGCCGTTCAACTACGCCTTCGACAAGAAGTCGATCGTGATGTCGGCCACCTACACCGCCCCGGTCAAGGCCCCGGTCACTGCGCCGGTGGCGCCCGCCGCCGTCCCGCCCGCCGCGCCCGGGGTGGTGTCGTTCCCGCAGTCCCAACCTCAGGTGCAGCCGGCCCTGCCTCTCCCGGCGGTCGTCGTGCTGCCCGCCCCGGCGCCAGCGCCGGCACCGGCCCCGCAGACTGCCCC
>JALYIZ010000172.1 GCA_030775505.1 Actinomycetota bacterium
GGTGACGCCCGGGCTGGTCCGGACCGAGGCGGCCACCTACGGTGCCGACGACGGGGCCGTGGCGGCGACCGTGCCGATGGGGCGGCTGGCCGAGCCCTCCGACATCGCCGCCGCCTGCCTGCTGCTCGCCTCGCCGCGCCTCGGGTACACGACGGGGGCGGAGTTGTTCGTCGACGGTGGTGGCGAGCAGCCGTCGTTCCACCGCGCGCTGCAGGAGGGTGCCCCATGACCGAGGCCTATCTCGTCGAAGCCGTCCGCACGCCGATGACCCGCAAGGGCGGCGGGCTGGCGGGCATCCATCCGGCCGACCTGGGTGCTCACGTGCTGACCGCCCTCATGGCCCGGTCGGGGGTCGACCCCGGCGCCGTGGACGACGTGGTGCTGGGCTGCGTCGACACGATCGGCCCGCAGGCCGGTGACATCGCCCGCACCTGCTGGCTGGCGGCCGGACTGCCCGAGCACGTCCCGGGAGTGACCATCGACCGGCAGTGCGGCTCGTCCCAGCAGGCCGTGCACTTCGCGGCGCAGGCGGTGATGAGTGGGACCGCCGACCTCGTCGTCGCCGGCGGAGTCCAGAACATGACGCAGGTCCCCATCTCCTCGGCGATGCTGGCCGGAGACGTGCCCGACCCGTTCTCCGGCTCGACCGGCTGGCGGGCCCGCTACGGCGATGCGCCCGTCTCGCAGTTCCACGCCGCTGAGGCCATCGCGCAGAAATGGGGGATCACCCGGGAGCAGATGGAGGCGTTCGCCTACGAGAGCCACCGGCGGGCGCTCAGGGCGACGGACGAGGGGCGGTTCGTGCGCGAGATCGTGCCGGTAGGGGACGTCACCGAGGACCTCGGCCCCCGGCGCGACACCACGCTGGAGCGGATGGCCGGCCTTCCTCCGCTCGTGCCGGGCGGGCGGCTGACCGCCGCCGTGTCGTCCCAGCTGACCGACGGTGCGTCCGCGGTCCTGGTCGCCTCCGCGGGGGCGCTGCGCGAGCACGGGCTCACACCGCGCGCCCGGGTGCACCACCTGTCCGTGCTCGGCGACGACCCGATCCTGATGCTCACCGCGCCGATCCCCGCCACGGCGGTGGCGTTGCGCAAGGCCGGCATGTCCATCGGGGAGATCGACCTCGTGGAGATCAACGAGGCGTTCGCGTCAGTGGTGCTTGCCTGGCTCGCCGAGACCGGCGCGGACCCCGCGCGGGTCAACGTCAACGGTGGCGGCATCGCCCTCGGCCACCCGCTCGGGGCCACCGGGACGCGGCTGATGACGACGCTGCTGCACGAGCTGGAACGGACCGGCGGGCGCTATGGACTGCAGACGATGTGCGAGGGAGGCGGCCAGGCCAACGTCACGGTCATCGAGCGGCTGTAGCCGGGTGCCGCAGGGCGAAGCCGCCCCACCAGGTCTGCAGGCTGCCACCGCGCCAGTCCCCCCACGTCGCGTAGAAGCGGTCGTCGGTGAGCCAGACCGCTGACGTGTCGTCGCCCGCCACCCAGAGCTTGTCGGTTGCCGGCGAGTCCGCGGCGCTCAGCCGGCGCATCGTGAAGCTGCGTCCGCCGTCGTAGGAGACCGCGCCGTAGAACGCGTAGGTCCCGTCGCTGTGGGTGGCCCGCCAGCCGACCCCGAGGACTCCGCCGGGGGAGAACGCCAGCCAGATCTTGCTGACGCCGCGGCCCGGGACGGCCAAGGTGGCGCCGTGGGTCCAGCTCCGGCCGGCGTTGGCGGTGCGGAAGGTCAGCAGGTTGCCGGCGGCATCCGCGGCCATGACGACGAAATGGTTCTTGTGGCGCGGGTCGGCCACCGTGGACGCACCACCGAGGACGTTGGCGGTGGAAGAACCGGGGACCGGGGACGGGCGGCGCAGGACCGTGCGCCCGCCGTCGGTGCTGACCAGGAAGTCGTCGCACGCGCACTCCCGGGTGCTGTTGGCTGGGGCCGGAGAGGTGAAGGCGACGGTGCCGAAGGCAGCGGCGAGCTGGACGGCATTGGCTGTCCCGACCGCGGTGGCGTCGCTCCACGTGCGGCCGCCGTCGGTGGAGGCCGTCAGGTACTCCATGTTGCCGGCCGAGCCGTTGCCGTCCGCCCGACCCTGCGTGCCATTGACGTAGAGGGTGCCTGTCGAGGCATCCAGGGCCATGAACTCCCGGTCGTCGTAGAAGCGGGCACCCTTCCAGGCTGCCGGGTCACTACCCGAGCCGAGCAGGGCGGGGGAGACGACCGTGGGCTTGGACCAGGTGCGCCCGCCGTCGGTCGAGTGGATCATCCGGAAGTCGCCCTGCCCGGCGGCGAAGGTGGGGAACTGGAAGCTCGAGCCGATGACGTACGCGACGCCGTGCGGGTCGAAGACGACAAGGGTGTCCGAACAGTTGGGCCGGGTCGGGTCGATCTGGAAGCTGGTGATCGGGAGGCTGCTGCGGGTCCAGGTGCGACCGCGGTCGAAGGTCACCACGTAGTCGCAGCCCTGAATGGTCTGCTCGTGGTCGCGGGTTGTCGGCGGGACCTGGCCACTCTGGGCGCCGTAGGCGCCGAAGCCGGTGTTGGCGAGGAAGGTGACGATGATGTTCGACGGGTTGCGGGGGTTGACCGCGATGCTGGGCTCGCCCTCGGCGTAGTGCGGGTCGAAGGTCAGCTGGGCCTCGGATGCCGGGCCGACGGGTTCCGCAGCCGGTCCAGGGGCCGGGCCGGCGCTGGCTACCGCAGCGGAGGCAAGCGCGAGGGAGGTGGCGAGGGCGGTGGCGAGACGGGTGGCGCGCATCGGGGCTCCGATCTGGCGGTCTGCTGCGGGCTTCGCCGCGCGAGGGCTGGGGTCCTGCTACACCAGGCTGGAACGCCCCTCGGTGGTCCACCAGCTGGCGGTCAGCCGCACGCCGTCGGGGCGGGGGGCGATCTCCTCGTAGAGGCGCCGGTATCCGGTGTGCGCGATGATCCACTCGCCGTTCACCCGGGCGTAGCGGTCCGCGTACGTGGACGCCCCCCGGATGGCCAGGCCCGCCTGGGTGAGGATCACGACGTCGCGGAGCGCCCAGATGCCCTCCGCGGAGTCAGGGCCGGTGAGGGTGATCTCCGGGTGGGAGACGAGGTGGCTGCTGAGCAGGTCGGTGGAGCCCATGGCCTGCTGCAGGAACGTGACGACGGCGGCTCGGCCGGTCAGGCTGACCGCCCCGCCGCCGTAGTCGGCCGTCACGTGCTCGGCGAGGAGCTCACCGAGTTCGACGAAGCGCTTCTGGTCCAGCAGGCGGCAGTAGCGGTACTTGAGCTGTTCGACCTCCCTGATGTCGGTCAGCTGCTCGGGCGTCACGGGCGGTGCTCCGCGGGGGTCGCCGCGTCGCGCATGCTCCGGGCGTCCTGACCCGCGAGCGAGTCAACGCCGACCTCTGCGTTGTGCGCGTGTGCGAGGTGGTGCAGGCCGAAGACGCTGTCCATCCCGTCCCGCAGCCCCATCTGGTCCTCGCACTGGTTGACCGCCTTCTTGGTCAGGGCCAGCCCGAAGGCGGGCATCGCGGCGATGCGTTCGGCGATGTCGAAGACCTCGGCCTCCAGCGTCTCGCGCGGCACGACGCGGTTGACCATGCCCAACTCTCTGGCCCTCGCGGCAGCCACCCGCTCGCCGAGGAACAGGAACTCCTTCGCGAAGCGGACACCCATCTGCCAGGGATGCGCGAAGTACTCCACTCCCGGGATCCCCATACGCACGACCGGGTCGGCGAAAAAGGCATCGTCGGAGGCGACCACGAGGTCGCACGACCAGGCGAGCATGAGGCCACCGGCGATACAGGCACCCTGCACCATCGCGATCGTCGGCTTCGGCAGGTCGCGCCAGCGCCGGCACATCCCGACATACACCTCGGACTCACGGGCCAGTCGGCTGGCTCCGCCCTCCTTGCCGACGTGGTCCCACCACAAGGTCGCCTTGCGCTCGAAGCTCTGGTCGATGTCGCGCCCCGGCGTGCCGATGTCGTGGCCGGCCGAGAAGTGCTTGCCGGCGCCGGCCAGGACGACGACCTTGACCCGGTCGTCCGCGGCCGCCTGGTAGAAGGCAGCGTCCAGGGCGTAGGTCATGGCGCTGTTCTGCGCGTTGCGGTAGTCGGGCCGGTTCATCGTGACCACCGCCACGGGGCCTCGGCGCTCGTAGAGCACGACGTCGGGTTCGGTCATGGCGAGATCCCCTCGGCGAGGCCAAGCTGGTCGGCGACCAGCACTCGGTGGTCGGCTGCGCTGCCCCAGTCGTACGCCAGCGCCCAGGTGCGCTTGGCGAACAGGTGCAGGTCGTACTCCACGGTGTACCCCATGGCTCCGTGCGCCTGAAGGCAGGCGCGGCTGGCCCGCCAGGCGGCGTCGGACGCGAGTGTCTTGGCCATCGAGACGTGCAGGGCCGCGGACGGGTCGCCAGCCGCCAGCGAACTCCCGGCGCGCAGCACCGCGGGCCAGGCGAACTCCAGTCCGACGGCCACGTCGGCGAGCGGGTGCTTGACGGCCTGGAAGCTGCCGACGGGGACGCTGAACTGACGGCGCTCCCGTACGTAGCCGACGGTGAGGTCGAGCTGCCGCTGGCCGAGCCCGACCAGGAAGGCGGCAGTCCCAAGGACGGCGCGCTGCCGGGCCAGCGCGACTGCCGCCTCCTCGACGGCGAGGCGCACGCCTTCGCCGCTCACGTGGGCGAGCCCGCGGGCTCCGTCCACCGACTCGACGGGCCGGACCACCGCGGCGCGGGTATCCAGC
>JALYIZ010000173.1 GCA_030775505.1 Actinomycetota bacterium
GTGGTGGGCCCCGCCGGCGAGCCGCTCCAGCTCAGCCTTCGACGGCCCGGTCGGTTGCCGCCGGGCCGCGGGGGGTGCGTCGCGGCTCATCCGCCGTGTCCCGCCTGCTCGCTGTCCCCGACGAGCCGGGCGATGCTGGCCAGGGGGATGGGCAGCCAGCTGGGCCGGTTGCGTGCCTCGTAGACCACCTCGTAGACCGCCTTGTCCAGCTCGAACGCCCTCAGCAGCTCCGGCTCGTCGCGCGGGTCCACGCCCGAGCCACGGGCGTAGCCGTCGCAGAACGCCTCCCTGTTCCGCTGTGCCCATTCCGCGGCCCGGTACGCCAGCTGGGGCTCCTCACCTCTCTCGGCGAGCAGGTGGCGGGCCGCGTAGTCGAAGGAGCGGAGCATCCCGGCGACATCGCGCAGCGGGCTGAGCAGGGCCGTCCGCTCGGCGAGCGACCGGGCGGGCTCGCCCTCGAAGTCCAGGACGATCCAGCGGTCCTGTGTGCGGAGCACCTGTCCGAGGTGGAGGTCGCCGTGTACCCGCTGGACAGGCACAGGGGTCGAGCGCCCACCGACCTGGTCATACGCGGCTCGCAGCTCGCTCGCGTAGGGGGCAAGGTCGGGCACCACGGCGACGGCCGCGGCCAGCCGCTCGTGCAGCTGGCTCCCCGTGGCCCGCGACTCGTCGGGGCCGGCCAGCCGGGAGGGCAGCTCGGCGGCCATCATCCGGTGGACGTCTGCGGTGGCCGCGCCCAGGCGGTCGGCCTCTCCCGCGAAGTCGCCCCCGACCTCCTCGGCGTGCAGGTCCCGCTCGGCGAACAGGTCGCGCACGCTCGCGGTGGCCATCGCCCAGCCATCGCTTGCGTTGCGCAGGAACGGTTGCATCATCGCCAGCGTCGTCGGTTCGCCGGCGACGTCGCCCTCCGCCCAGGCCAGCGGGGGTGGGACGTGCAGCGAGCCAGCTCGGGCGAGTGCGCGGGTCACCTCGAGGTCGGGGTTGGGCCCCGGTTGGAGGCGCCGGAACAGCTTGAGGATGTAGTCGTCGCCGTACACGAGACAGGTGTTGCTCTGCTCCGCGCCCAGGACGCGGCAGGGCAGGCCGACGTCGAGGTCGACCGCGGCGGTGAAGCGCAGCCCATCGCGTTCACCGCCGCCGGCGAGGAGGTCGAGCAGGGCTCCCGTAGCTTCGGCGGCGTGGGTCGCGTCATAGGCGGTGCGGCCGTCGTGGTCGCCGATGACCGCATGATCCAGGCGCACCGGCACCTCCCCGTCGAGGAGCCCGAGGAGCAGCTGGTAGCGGTCACTGCCCCCGTCCTCGCGGTCGACACGGGCGACCAGATGGCGGATGTCGGGCTGCTCGAGAAGAGGCGTGGACGCCTCGACCACCACGCCGCGGATGGCGGTTCCCTTCCCCGCGTACCAGCGCTGGCCGGGCAGCCAGCCGGTCAGCAGCTCCTCCAGCGTCACAGCGCATCTCCTGGTTGCAGGGAGAACCACATGAACCCGTGGCTGGGCAGCGACAACAGGTAGGGCAGCTCACCGATGCGCGGGAAGTGGACGAAGCCGCTCATCTCGACGGGGATGTGCCCCTCGAACCGGCGCAGCTCGAGCTCCACCGGCTGCGGGAACCGGGACAGGTTGCTGACGCACAGGACCACGTCGTCGCCGAACGCCCTGACGAACGCGAGCACGGAAGGGTTGCTCGAGCCGAGCTCCTCGTAGGTGCCCATCCCGAATGCCGGGTGCCGTCGCCGGACCTCCAGCATCCCCCGCGTCCAGTTGAGCAGCGAGCTGTTGGAGCGCATCTGCGCGTCGACGTTGAGTGCCGCGTACCCGTAGACCGGGTCCAGGATCAGGGGCAGGTAGAGCCGTTGAGGGTCGGCTGCGGAGAAGCCGGCGTTGCGGTCGCTGTTCCACTGCATCGGCGTGCGGACGCCGTCGCGGTCGCCGAGGTAGATGTTGTCGCCCATACCGATCTCGTCCCCGTAGTAGAGGACGGGTGAGCCGGGCAGTGACAGCAGCAGGCCCGTGAACAACTCGATCTGGTCGCGCGAGTTCTCCAGCAAGGGGGCAAGCCGACGCCGGATACCGACGTTGGCCTTCATCCGCGGGTCCTTGGCGTACTCGGCGTACATGTAGTCGCGCTCGTCGTCGGTGACCATCTCGAGGGTCAGCTCGTCGTGGTTGCGCAGGAAGATGCCCCACTGGCAGTTCTGGGGGATGGGCGGGGTGTTGGCGAGGATCTCCGAGATGGGGTAGCGGGACTCGCGCCGGACGGCCATGAACAGGCGTGGCATGAGCGGGAAGTGGAAGGCCATCTGGCACTCGTCATCGTGGCCGAAGTACTCCACGACGTCCGCCGGCCACTGGTTGGCCTCGGCGAGCAGCACCCGGTCGGGGAAGGCGGACTCCACTTCGCGGCGGACCCGCTTGAGGTACTGGTGCGTGCGGGGGAGGTTCTCGCAGTTGGTCCCCTCCTCCTCGAAAAGGTAGGGGACGGCGTCGAGCCGGAAGCCGTCGATTCCCAGCTCCAGCCAGAACTTCAGCACGCTGATCATCGCGTCCTGCACGGCGGGGTTCTCGTAGTTGAGGTCGGGCTGGTGGCTGAAGAACCGGTGCCAGTAGTACTGCTGCCGTACGGGATCCCAGGTCCAGTTGGACTTCTCCGTGTCCACGAAGATGATCCGCGCGTCGGCGTAGGGCGTGTCGGTGTCAGACCACACGTAGTAGTCGCCGAACTCCCCGGTGGGGTCGGCGCGTGAGGCCTGGAACCACGGGTGGGCGTCGCTCGTGTGGTTCATGACCAGGTCGGCGATGATGCGCATCCCGCGACGGTGGGCCTCGTCGACGAGGTGGACGAAGTCGCCGAGGTCGCCGAACTCGGGGAGGATCTTCACGAAGTCGCTGATGTCGTACCCGCCGTCGCGCAGCGGGGACTCATAGATGGGCAACAGCCAGATGCAGTCGACTCCGAGCCAGTGCAGGTAGTCCAGCTTGCCGGTCAGGCCCTTGATGTCACCGGTGCCGTCGCCGTTGCTGTCCGCGAAGCCGCGGATGAGTACCTCGTAGAAAACGGCGCGCTTGTACCAGAGAGGGTCGCGGGACTCCTCCAGGCTGACGAGCTCGCCGTGCTCGTACTCAGGGCTGGTCACGCGGGCCGCACGGCGAAGACGTGGGCGGGCTCGTGGAAGGGGTCGAGCCGGACGTAATTGCTCGCGCCCCAGTCGTAGGAGGCGCCCGTGAGCGCATCGGTCACCCTGACGCCCCCGGTGGCGCCCAGGGCGGCGAGGTCGAGGTGCACGACTGTCTCGCGGGCACCATGGGGGTCCAGGTTGACGACGGCGAGCACCACGTCCTCGCCGTGCCGCTTGGACCAGGCGATGACGTCGGGGCTCTCGGTGTCGTGAAACCACACGTTGCGCAGCCACTGCGCGGCCGGGTGCTCGCGGCGGAAGCGGTTGAGGACGGTGAGGTAGGGCGCGAGCGTCTCGTCGGGGCGCGACCAGTCACGCGGTCGCAGCTGGAACTTCTCCGAGTCGAGGTACTCCTCGCTGCCGGGCCGCACGGCCACGTGCTCGAAGAGCTCGTAGCCGGCGTAGACCCCGTAGGAGGGGGAGAGCAGCGCCGCGAGCACTGCCCGAATCTTGAACATCGGCGGTCCCCCGTACTGCAGGGAGGCGTGCAGGATGTCCGGGGTGTTGACGAAGAAGTTCGGCCGCATGTAGTCCGCTGCCCCGACGAGCTCGCCCACGTACTCCTGGAGCTCCTGCTTGCCGGTCCGCCAGGTGAAGTACGTGTAGGACTGGGTGAAGCCGATCCGGGCCAGCTCGTGCATCATCGCCGGCCTGGTGAACGCCTCTGCCAGGAACAGCACGTCGGGGTCGCTGGCCTTGACGGAGGTGATCAGCCATTCCCAGAAGTCCAGCGGCTTCGTGTGCGGGTTGTCGACGCGGAAGATGCGCACGCCGTGGCCGATCCAGAACCGCACGACGCGCAGGACCTCCGCGTACAGCCCGGCGGGGTCGTTGTCGAAGTTGAGCGGGTAGATGTCCTGGTACTTCTTGGGCGGGTTCTCCGCGTAGGCGATGGTCCCGTCGACACGCGTGGTGAACCACTCGGGGTGCTGAGCCACCCAGGGGTGGTCGGGTGCGCACTGCAGGGCCAGGTCGAGGGCCACCTCCATGCCCAGGCGCCCCGCTTCGGCGACGAAGAAGTGGAAGTCCTCAAAGGTGCCGAGGTCGGGGTGCAGCGCGTCGTGGCCGCCCTCGGGCGAGCCGATCGCCCACGGGCTCCCCACGTCCTCCGGACCGGCCGTGAGGGAGTTGTTGGGGCCTTTCCGGTTGACCCGCCCGATGGGGTGGATCGGCGGCAGGTAGACGACGTCGAAGCCCATGTCGGCCACAGCCGGCAGGCGGGCGGCCGCGGTCCGCAGCGTCCCGCTCCTGGCGGGTCCCTGCTCCGGCACGCTCGCCCCCTCCGACCGGGGGAACAGCTCGTACCAGGAGCCGTAGAGCGCGCGCTGTCTGTCGACCCAGACCCCCCTCGGCTCACCCTTCGTGACCAGCTCGCGAACCGGGTGCTCGATGAGCAGCCGCATGAGGGGCTCGGCCATCGCTTCAGCGAGGCGCTCCTGCGGTTCCCGTGCCGGGTCGCGCAGGGCCGCGGCC
>JALYIZ010000174.1 GCA_030775505.1 Actinomycetota bacterium
GCTTTGCCGACGTGGTCCGCGCCCGCGCTGCCGCCCTGACGCCGTCCACGAGCTCCTCGGCCGCCGCATCGCGGCCCGGACCTGCCCGTAGGGCCCGCCCCGCCTGACCACGGTTCGACTGTCCATCCGGCCCCCTTGTCCTGGAGCAGCCACATGACGTCACGCCGACCCGCCGCCGTGCTCTGCGCGTTGCTGAGCGTCTCCCTGTTGAGCACCGCCTGCGGTCTCAAGCAGAACCAGCTCAACGCCCTCAAGCAGAACGGCGGGGCCACCGCCGGCGGCACGACCGGTGGGGGCACGAGCGGCGCGGGAACCGGCGGTCTGGGCACGACCGGTTCGACGGGTCTGGGCACGACGGGCGGGACCGGTTCCGGGACGTCCGGCAGTACGGGAAGCGGCGGGTCGACGGGATCTACCGGCTCGACGGGGTCAACCGGCTCCACCGGCTCCACCGGCACGACCGGTGGCACGACGGGTGGCACGACGGGCGCGGGCGGGAGCTCGACCGGCGGTAGCTCCGGCGGGACCGGTGCCGCCGCGGGCGGCAAGTGCTCCACCGCGGGGGGCGACGCGACGGGCGTCACCAACAGCTCGATCACCATCGGCATCCACGCACCGCAGACCGGCACCGGCGCGCCGCTGCCGCCGTCCTTCCAGGCTGGTGCGGCGGTGTACTGGAAGAGCCACAAGGTCTGCGGCCGCACGGTCAACGTGGACTTCCAGGATGACAAGTACACCCCGAGCACCGCTCGGGACGTGTGCGGCCCGATGAGCCGCCGGGACTTCCTGGTGATCGGCGCTGCCGGGACCGACCAGATCCAGTCGTGCGCCACGATGCCCGACATCGCGGGCAAGGGCGTGCCCTACCTGTCGGCGGGTGTGACCACCAACGGCCTGACCGGACTGCCGCACTACTTCGCGTTCAGTCTCACGTACGCCCAGCAGAGCGCACTGGTCCTCAAGAACGCGCAGAACCAGAAGCTGGGCATGAAGAAGTGGGCGGTCGTCACGTCGCAGACCGACAACTTCAAGGACGCGCGGGTGTCGATGGAGAAGGTGCTCAGCGACGCCCACATCCCCTACACCGACATCCAGGTCAACGCGACCAACGACAACGGCATCCAGCAGCGGGCTGCCCAGACCGGGACCCAGATCGCGACCGGCGGCTTCGACACGGTGTACGTCGACACCAGTCCGGGTTACTGGCTGTACGTGACCAGCACCGCGAGCAAGCAGGGCTTCACCGGCACCTACACCGGTCCTGGCGTGACGATGACAGAGGTCACCGTCGCCCAGCTCGTCTGCAGTGGCACGGGCAGTGTGATCAAGGCCAACTTCCTCGCGCCCTACCCCGGGATCGACCGGGCCAGCGACGAGTTCAAGAAGGCGACCGGCGGCTCCTACGACGACATCTACTGGTCGCTGTGGGGGTTGTCCCAGTCCCTGGACGAGGCCCTGCAGGCCGGTGACAACCTGACCCGGGCCGGGTTCATCCACGGTCTGCTCGGCTCGACGCTGTCGGGCGGGGTCTACAACCCCATCAAGTTCGCTGGGCAGCATTTCGGCGGCACAGGCGCGTTCTCGCAGGTCATCAACTGCACGAAGACCGAACCCAACGCGCAGCAGCCCGGAGCCTGGGACACGGTGGGCGGGCCGCTGTTCCTGTGAGCCACCTCCTGGCAACGACGGTGCTGCCGCTCGCCTTCGACCCGTCGACCAAGATCGCTCAACCGCTCGTGCTCGGCCTCATCCAGGGGTCGTTCTACGGCCTCGTCGGTCTCGGCCTCGTCCTGCTCTACAAGAGCAACAAGATCTTCAACTTTGCCCAGGCCGAGTTTGGCAGCGTTGCCGGGATCTGCGCCTACCTCGCCCTCAACGGCCGGCTGCTCGGCATCTCCTGGCACATGCCCTACGCCGTGGCCTGCCTCGTCGGCGTGCTGATCGGGACTCTCACCGCAGTCCTGTCCGAGCGGCTCGTGATCCGACCGCTGTTCCACCGGCCGAAGGTGATCCTGGTCGTCGGCACGGTCGGCGTGCTGCTGCTGCTCATCGCGATCGAGAGCCTGGTCTTCCCGCAGCCGAGCTCTCTGCCCGCCTTCAACGACCCTCACGTCGGAGCGCTGCCCGGCCTGAAGGACCCCGCGGTGCGGCTGGGCTTTGCCGCCTACAGCCTGCAGTGGGAGCAGATCCTGACGCTGGTGGTCCTCGTGGTCCTGGCGCTCGCGAGCGTGGCGTTCTTCCGGTACTCCCGGACCGGAACAGCCATCCTGGCGGTCAGCCAGGAGCCGGTGGCCGCTCAGACGGTGGGCATCAGCGTCGGCCGGGTCTCGCTGGTCACCTGGACCCTCGCCGGCTTCCTCGGGTCGGTCGCCGGGATCCTGGTGCTCGCCGGCAGTGCTCTGGTCGGGCCGGGGGTCGTGACCGGCACGGTGCTCGTCGGCGGGATCACGGCCGCGGTTATCGGCGGCGTGACGAGCCTGCCCGGCGCCTTCCTAGGTGGGGAGATCGTCGGACTCCTCCAGAGCTACTCCTCGACGTACTTCACCCAGTACTTCCCCGGGGCAGAGACAGTCGCCGTGGCCGTCCTGCTGCTGCTCGTGCTGCTCGTGCGGCCACGCGGGCTGCTCGGCACGGCGGCCTGACGTGAGCGTCCCCGACCTGGAGCGGTCCGGCCCGACTGTTCCCGGGCTGGTCGCCCGGGGTGTCGTGGCCGTGGTCCTGCTGGCGGCCCTGCTCGCCCCGATGCTGACGATCGACTTCGCCCAGGCCTGCTCGCTCGCCGCGATCTACGCGATTGTCGGACTGAGCCTCAACATCATCGTGGGCTACACCGGCCAGCTCAGCCTGGGTCACCAGGGCTTCCTGGGACTCGGCGCCCTTACCGCCGCGAACGTGGTCTACCAGGCCAACCTGCCCTTCGCGGTCGGTCTGGCCGCCTCCGTCGCGGTCAGCACCGTCGCGGCGATCCTCATCGGACTGGTCGCGCTGCGCATCACCGGCCTCTACCTGTCGCTGATCACGCTGGTCTTCGGGGTCACGATCGCGTCCTCCCTGCTGTCGCTCGGGACCTTCACCCGGCACGGCTCGGGTGTGCCGGCGGACCGGCCGCAGCTGGTGCACACCAACGCGCGCTACTACCTCATGTGCCTGTTGTTCCTGCTGTTCGTCTACCTGATCGACGTGCAGCTGACGCGGAGCAAGACGGGCCGCGCCCTGCTCGCCATCAAGGAGAACGAGCAGGTCGCGGAGGCATTCGGGATCGCCGTCGTGCGCTACAAGCTGATCGCCTTCGGCCTGTCGGGCGCGATCGCCGGGCTGGCCGGTGGGTTGTTCGCCTTCCGGACGCAGAGCTACTCGCCGCAGGACTTCACCGAGACGGGACTGGCTCTGGCGCTGCTGTTCGTCGTCATGGTCGTCGTCGGCGGTCTCGGCGACCGTCTCGGGGTTCTGGTGGCCGGCGCCTTCTTCGCGCTGCTGAGCTACCTGCTCGACCGGCTGTTCCTCGACTGGCACGCCTTCCGGTCTGTCGCCGAGCACATCCCGGTCATCAAGGGCTACTACGGCACCAACAAGGGAGCGATGGCCGGGCTCCTCGGCGCGCTGCTGCTGCTGCAGACCTTGATCTTCAACCCGGCGGGGCTCGGCGGGCAGCTCAAGCCGGTCTCCCGCTGGCTGTCGGGCAAGAAGTTCACCCTCCACGACCACTCAGCGAAGTCCGGTCCCAGTGCGGTGGAGGGCTCCAGTGTCCGTGCTTGAGGTGCACGACCTGTCGATCCGCTTCGGCGGTCTGCAGGCGCTCCAGGACCTGAGCCTGGAGGTCAACGAGTTCGAGATCGTCGGCCTGATCGGCCCCAACGGGGCCGGCAAGACCACGGCGTTCAACTGCATCACCGGCTTCTACAAGCCCGACACCGGCACGGTCACCTACCGCGGCCGCGACGTCACCCGGCTCCCGCCGCACCGCAAGGCATCGATGGGATTCGGCCGCACCTTCCAGAACGTCGGGATGGTCAAGTCCTCCACGGTGCTGGAGAACCTCAAGACGGCCCAGCACGCCCGGGTCAGCTATGACGCCGCCGCCGGCCTGGTCGGGCTCCCGTCGGTGGGTCGCGAGGAGCGGGCGCTTCGTGACAAGGCCGACGCGATCCTGGACCTGCTCGGCCTCGAGGAGTTCCGGGACAAGCGCGTCGGCGGGCTGTCCTACGGGACTCTGAAGCTCCTCGAGCTCGGTTGCGCCCTCGCCACCGAGCCGGACATCCTGCTGCTCGACGAGCCGAGCTCCGGGATGGGGCCGGAGGAGTCGCACGAGCTCGGCAGGCGGCTGATCGACCTGCGCAAGGCGTTCGGCCTCACGATGCTGCTCATCGAGCACCATGTCCCGCTCGTCCTGACGGTGTGCGACCACGTCTACGTGCTCAACTTCGGCCGACTGCTGGCTGAGGGCAAGCCCTCGGTCATCCAGACCCACCCGGAGGTCGTCGCCGCGTACCTCGGTGGGGAGGCCCCCGAGGCTCTTGCCGCGACGCACGAGACCGCTGAGGACGCCGAGCTGGACGCCCAGCTCGAGCACCGGGCCGCCCCGCTCCACGCCACGGCGGGCCGGGCCAGCCGCCGGCAGGCGAAGGCCGCACCCGTCAAGGC
>JALYIZ010000175.1 GCA_030775505.1 Actinomycetota bacterium
CCGGGAAGACCACGCTCCTCAACTGCCTCGCCGGGGCGATCCCGGGGCGGGAACGGGTCATCACCTGCGAAGAGGTGTTCGAGCTGACCCTCGGGTTGCCCGATGTCGTCGCGCTGCAGACCCGCCAGGCCAACCTCGAGGGCACGGGTGAAATCCCGTTGCGCCGTCTGGTCAAGGAAGCCCTGCGGATGCGGCCCGACCGGATCATCGTCGGCGAGGTCCGGCAGGCAGAGTGCCTCGACCTGCTCATCGCCCTCAACTCGGGCCTACCGGGCATGTGCTCCCTGCACGCGAATTCTGCCCGTGAGGCCATCGTCAAGCTCTGCACCCTCCCACTGCTTGCCGGTGAGAACGTGGGACACGCGTTCGTCGTACCGACCGTCGCGTCGTGCGTGGACATCGTGGTCCACCTGGCGAAGGACGGCACCGGCCACCGCCGGGTGCGCGAGATCGTTGCCGTACCCGGCCGCGTCGAGGGCGACGTCGTCGAGGTGGCGGACGTCTTCACCACCCGGGACCAGCGGCTCGTGCGGGCGGGTGGCTTCCCGCCCCACCTCGACCGATTCGCCTGGGCGGGGATCGACCTGCCTCGCCTGTTGGCGGAGCGGGGGTCGGGGACGCTGGTCGAAGCGACCGGGCCCGGCGTGGCTGGGCAGTCCACGACGGGGATTCCCGCGGCCGGGCGCCGCGCGACGGCTGAGGCGGGCGGCCGCTGACATGGGGGCTTTGCTGGGTCTGATGTTCGGGATCGGCTGCCTTCTGCTGTACCGCTCGCGCTTCGACCCGTCCCCGGACCGCGGTCAGGACGGCTGGCAGGACCGGACCGATGAGCTGCTGCGACAGGCCGGAATCCAGGGAGTGACGCCGGTCCAGCTTGTGGTCGCGAGCACCGGTCTGGGGCTCTGTGTCGCCGTCCTGGTGCTGGGTACCTCGCAGGTCCCCGTGATCGCGCTCGCCTTCGGCGTCTTCGCAGGATTGCTCCCCGTCACACTGGTGCGTCGGCGGCGGCTGCGCCGCTCGGTCGAGCTCCGCGAGCTGTGGCCCGAGGCCGTCGACAACCTCACGAGTGCGGTCCGAGCCGGGTTGAGCCTCCCCGAGGCGCTGAGCCAGCTGGCGCTGCGCGGGCCGGAGCAGCTGAGACCGGCGTTCGGCCGTTTCCGCGACGACTACCGGGCGGGCGGACGGTTCGGGGAGTCCCTCGACCGGCTCAAGACTGATCTCGCAGACCCCGTGGGCGACCGTGTCGTCGAGGCGCTCCGGATGGCCCGGGAGGTCGGCGGGACCGACCTCGGACGGCTGCTGCGCACGCTGTCCGGCTTCCTGCGGGACGACGCCCGGACGAGGGCGGAGCTGGAGACCCGGCAGGGGTGGACCGTCAACGCGGCTCGTCTCGCCCTTGCTGCCCCGTGGGCGGTCCTGCTCCTGCTCTCGACGCGACCGACGGCGGTCGCGGCCTACAACCAGCCGACGGGCGCGGTGGTCCTCGTCGGCGGCGGTGCGGTCTCCTTCCTGGCCTATCGGCTCATGGTGCGCATAGCCCGGCTCCCGCTGGAGCGAAGGGTGCTCCGGTGAGCGCCGCGGTCGCCGGGGCAGCGTTGGGCCTCGTCGGCGCGAGCGGCCTGTGGCTTGCCGCCGTGTCAAGTCCGCCGGCGCGACGGACTCGGCTCGATGGGCGCCTCGCGCCCTACCTGCGTGACACGCCCCGTCCCTCGCGGCTCCTGGTCAGCAACAGCACGCTGACCCCCTTCCCGACCCTCGAACGGCTCATGCGGCCGGTCCTGGCGGACCTCATGGCAGCCGTCGAGCGCTGGGTCGGCGGCGCCACCGGGGTGCGCAAACGCCTCGACCAGGCCGGCGGCACCCGCACCGTCGAGCAGTTCCGGGCCGAACAGGTGATCTGGGGGGCGTTCGGGCTCGCCGCCGGACTCGGGCTCTCGCTGCTGTCCGTCGTCGGGGGGACAGCCGGCAACCCGGTCGCCTTGCTCCTGACGTGCGTGGCCTTCGCGGTCGCCGGCGTGCTCGGGCGCGACCGCTGGCTGTCCCGCGAGGTCGCCCAGCGCGAGGCCCGGTTGATGGCCGAGTTCCCCACGATCGCCGAACTGCTGGCCCTGGCAGTCACGGCGGGGGAAGGACCCGTCGCCGCACTTGAACGCGTCACCCGGATCGCCACGGGCGAGCTGACGAGAGAGCTGAGCCGTTGCCTCGCCGATGCGCGTTCGGGGGCATCGCTGATCCAGGCGCTCGAAGGCCTGGCACAGCGGACCTCACTGCCGCAGCTAGCCCGCTTCGTCGACGGTGTGACCGTGGCGGTCGAACGCGGCACTCCGCTCGCCGAGGTGCTCCGGGCCCAGGCCGTGGACGTCCGTGAGGCCGGCAAGCGACAACTGCTGGAGACCGCTGGGCGGCGGGAAGTGGCCATGATGCTGCCGGTCGTGTTCCTGATCCTTCCCACAACCGTCTGCTTCGCCCTCTACCCGGGCTTCTACGGACTACGCCTGGTCGCGGGATGACCACCCCCTCGCGGCTCCCCGCACGCCCAGGGTTCAGGCACCTGCCGGCACGTGCCGCGCGACCCTCCCGCGCGACCCTGTCCGCATCAACCCTGTCCGCATCAACCCTGTCCGCATCAACCCTGTCCGCATCAACCCTGTCCGCGCCAACCCTGTCCGCGCCAACCCTGGAGATGAGATGCCCACCCTTCCGTCAACCCTGCCGATCGCGGTCAAAGCGTTGTCGTGGCTCACGGCGAGCGCCCTCGGGCGCGCGGTCGGCGCCTCAGCCGCCAGCTCGGACGACGACCCGGAGCGTGGCGACATTCCCGGTTGGGTCCTCATCACGATCATGACCGCCGGGCTCGTGACCGCGGTGTGGAGCGTGGCCGACGGCCAGTTGCGCAGCATCCTCAACCACGCCTTGAACTCCGTCCGGAACCCCTGAGGGTGCTCAGGACGGCGTGGCGCCGGCCGGGTGAGCCTCGCCGGCTCAGGAGCGCCGATGCCCGGACCGAAGGCAGCGCGGTTGTCGACTTCGTCTTCGTCAGCGTCCTGGTCGTGGCCCTGTTCCTGCTCGTCGCCCAGGTCGGAGTCGCCCTGCACGTGCGCAACGTGCTGGTGGCCTCGGCAGCCGAGGGCGCGAGGTACGGGGCGAATGCCGACCGTGGGGGGTCGGACGGGGAACGTCGGGCTCGCGCGGCGGTGGCGTCGGCGCTGTCCACTGAGGCCGCCGCGCGGATGTCCTACCGCAGCAGCTTGCGCGCCGGCCCCGACGGCGAACAGCTCATGGAGATCACCATCTCCGGCCCGCTCCCCGTTGTCTTCCTGCCAGCAGGGCCGTTGCACATCACGGTTCAGGCACACGCGCTCAAGGAAGGCCCGTGACGTCGTCCGCGAAGAGACCCTGCCGGGTGGACAGCGGCGACGAAGGCACGGCGATGGTCGAGTTCACCTACCTGGCCATCCTGCTGATGATCCCCTTGGTCTATCTGCTGCTCACGGTGTTCCAGGTGCAGAGCGCCGCGTTCGGGGTCACGGAGGCGGCGCGGCAGGCCGGCCGGGCCTACGTGACCGCCACCGATCCTGCTCAGGGCAGGCAGCGGGCGGATCTTGCCGTCCGGCTGGCCCTTCACGACCAGGGGCTGGGCGATGCGCGGCCGCCGCTCATCGACTGCCCCGAGCCCAGCCCGTGCCTCACACCGGGGACGCGGGTGCGCGTCACGGTGACCTACCGGGTGCGGCTGTTGTTCCTGGGAGCCTTTTTCGCCAGCTCTACCGCGCCGGCTATCCCCGTCACAGCAACACACGAGCAGGTTGTCGACCGATTCCGGCCGGCCCCGTGAGACCGGCCGCGGGGGGACCGGAGACGCCGGAGGACGGTTCGGTCACCGTGCTGGTGCTCGGCCTGGCTGGCGTCCTGCTGGCGATGGTGGCCGTCGTCGTTGACGTCAGCGCGGTGATCCTCGCCAAGCGGGCCGTGGCGAGTGCCGCGGACGGAGCGGCATCGTTGGCGGCCCAGCAGGCCGACGAGGGGGCCATCCGCCGGGACGGGGTGGGTACGGCAGTTCGGCTCGACCCCACCCTCGTGGCGCAGAGCGTCGCGGACTACGAGGTCCGGGCCGACCGGGATCAGCCGGGTCTCCAACTCCGGGTCACGGTCGCGCCTGGCGACCTCGCGACAGCGACGGTCACGGCGACGAGGACGGTCCGGCTGCCGTTCGTCGGCTGGCTGGGGGTAAATCCCGACGTTGCGGTCCGGGCGGTGTCCACCATCCGGTCGGGCGTCGCCGGTTGACCCCTGAAGTTCGGCTGCGCCCGCACTAGGCTCGCCACTCGTGTCCGCCGAACGCAACCCCGACGTCGCCGCACTCGAGGCCACGCTCACCAGCATCGAGAAGGTGCTCGATGTCCCGCGCATGCAGATCGAGCTCGGCGACCTCGAGGCCCAGGCCGGGGAGCCAAACCTGTGGGACGACCCGGCCAAAGCTCAGCAGGTCACGTCACGCATGTCGGCGATCCAGGCGGACCTGAACCGGCTGGCCTC
>JALYIZ010000176.1 GCA_030775505.1 Actinomycetota bacterium
GTGGTCGTGACGGGTGGGCCGCTCGCCGAGGGCCGCATGCCCGGCGCCGCCTACGTGTGCCGGGCCTTCGTGTGCGACGCGCCGACTGGCGACGTGACCACCCTGCGCCGCCAGCTCGCCGTGGCGCAGGAGCACACAGGCTTGCACGAGTAGTCAGGTAATGATGTAATCATCCTATGACTGATATCGAGAGCTGGTTCGCCGGTCGCCTGCCCGAGGAGTGGTTCAGCGGCGCCCCGCAGCTCGGGGTGGACCGCGACGAGATCCTCGTGGTCGGGACGCTCCAGCCGGGGAACGACGCCGACGAGTCCGACGGGCGCATCAGCCGCTTCCGCGAGCAGACCCGCGAGGCCAGGATGGCCATCGCCCGAGAGGCCGAGCACCGGTTCGGCCGCAAGGTCGCCTGGGGGGCCGTCAGCGGCGAGACCCGTGTCGTCTTCACGTCACTGTCCGTACCCGTCATGACCCGGTTGCGCCAGCCTGAGCGCCAGGTCCTGGACACCCTTGTCGAGGCCGGCGTGGCCCGCTCGAGGTCCGACGCCCTCGCCTGGTGCGTCAAGCTCGTCGGCTCCAACGCACAGAACTGGCTGGCCGACCTGCGGCAGGCGATGGAGTCGGTCGAGCGGGTGAGGGCCCAAGGGCCTGCCACCTGAGCTTTCCAGGCCCGGTCAGCGCCCCGGTAGCCGGTACGTCGCCAGGCTGACCGCGACGTAGTGCGTGGCGAACGCGGCCAGCGTCAGCGCGTGGAACACCTCGTGGAAGCCGAACCAGCGTGGCGACGGGTCGGGCCGGCGCGTCGCGTAGACGATCGCACCGACGGTGTAGCAGAGCCCGCCCACGGCCAGCAGCACGACGATCGCCCAGCCGCCCCGCCGGACCAGCTCGGGCATCACGCCCACCGCAACCCAGCCCTGCGCGATGTAGAGGCCGACGAACAGCCACCGCGCCGGTCGGCGTACCGCGTTGCGCAGCACCACGCCGAGCACCGCGCCGCCCCACACCACCCCGAACACCAGCCAGCGCAGCGCCCCGTCCAACAGCAGCAGTGCGAACGGGGTGTACGTCCCGGCGATCAGCACGAAGATCATCGAGTGGTCCAGGCGGGCCATGAGCGCCTGGCCACGGGGGGACCAGCTGCCCCGGTGGTAGGCCGCCGAGGTCCCGAACAGCAATGCGACCGACGACGCGTAGACCGCCGCTGCCACGTGCGCCATCACGCCGCGGGCCAGGCAGACCAGCACCGTCCCGGTGACCAGGGAGATCGCGAAGGCGGTCTCGTGCAGCACGCCCCGCAATCGCGGCTTGAGCCCGGTGTCAGTCATGTGAACCCCAGGTTGCCTGCGGGTGCCCGATCTCACAAGATGGGCCTCTGGTCACTGCGGGTAGGCAGGCTGCACACTTCATGGTCTGCCCCGCGCCCTCGATGGAGAGGATCTCATGACGAGCCCGTCGACCACCCCGCTGGTGAACCTGCCAGGTCTGGACTCCGCCCCCACCGGCAACGCGCGGCTGCTCGCCTGGGTGCGGGAGGTCGCCGAGCTGACCCAGCCCGACCGGGTCGAGTGGTGCGACGGCTCGCAGGAGGAGTGGGACCGGCTGACCGCCCTGCTCGTCGACAACGGCACGTTCCTCAAGCTCGACGAGACGAAGCGGCCCAACAGCTTCTACGCGGCCTCCGACCCGACGGACGTCGCCCGGGTCGAGGACCGCACCTACATCTGCTCGGAGCGGGAGGCGGACGCTGGGCCGACCAACAACTGGATGGCCCCCGAGGAGATGCGCGCCACGCTGCGTCCGCTGTTCACCGGCGCGATGCGCGGTCGCACGATGTACGTCGTCCCGTTCTGCATGGGGCCACTCGGGTCGCGCATCAGCCAGCTCGGCGTCGAGATCACCGACTCGCCCTATGTCGTGGTGTCCATGCGGATCATGACCCGGATGGGCAAGGCGGCCCTCGACCAGATCGGCTCCGACGGGTTCTTCGTCCCCGCCGTGCACACCGTCGGTGCCCCGCTCGAGCCCGGACAGGCCGACGTCGCCTGGCCGTGCAACCAGACCAAGTACATCGTCCACTACCCGGAGACCCGTGAGATCTGGAGCTACGGGTCCGGCTACGGCGGGAACGCGCTGCTGGGCAAGAAGTGCTTCGCACTGCGCATCGCCTCGGTGATGGCCCGCGACGAGGGCTGGATGGCCGAGCACATGCTCATCCTCAAGCTCACCCCGCCCCACGGCGAGCCGAAGTACGTTGCCGCAGGCTTCCCCTCCGCGTGCGGCAAGACCAACCTGGCCATGCTCCAGCCGACGATCCCGGGCTGGAAGGTCGAGACCGTCGGCGACGACATCGCCTGGATGCGGTTCGGCGAGGACGGCCGTCTCTACGCGATCAACCCCGAGGCGGGCTTCTTCGGGGTCGCGCCGGGAACCGGCGAGGACACCAACGCCAACGCGATCAAGACCCTCTGGGGCAACAGCATCTTCACGAATGTGGGCCGCACCGCGGACGGGGATGTGTGGTGGGAGGGGCTGACCGACGACAAGCCGGCGCACCTGACCGACTGGAAGGGCAACGACTGGACGCCCGCCTCCGAGACCCCGGCGGCGCATCCCAACGCCCGGTTCACGACCCCCGCCGGACAGTGCCCGACCATCGCCCCCGAATGGGAGGACCCGAAGGGCGTCCCCATCTCGGCGATCCTGTTCGGCGGCCGTCGCGCGACCGCCGTGCCGCTGGTGACGGAGTCCTTCGACTGGCAGCACGGTGTCTTCCTGGGCTCGACGGTCTCCTCGGAGACGACCGCTGCGGCGGCGGGCGCGATCGGTCAGCTGCGTCGCGACCCGTTCGCCATGCTGCCGTTCTGCGGCTACAACATGGGCGACTACTTCGGCCACTGGCTCGAGATCGGTGAGGCGACCAGCGCCGACAAGCTGCCGAAGATCTTCTACGTCAACTGGTTCCGCAAGGACGCCAACGGCAAGTGGCTCTGGCCCGGGTACGGGGAGAACTCCCGCGTGCTGAAGTGGGTGGTCGACCGGCTCGAGGGCACGGCCCAGGGCGTCGAGACCCCGATCGGGATCCTGCCCCGGCGTGAGGAGCTCGACCTCGACGGGCTGGACATCCCCGAGGCCGACCTGGACCTGCTGCTGTCGGTCGACGCCGAGATCTGGCGGCAGGAGGCCGGGCTGATCCCCGAGTTCTTCGCCCAGTTCGGCTCCCACCTGCCGGCCGCCTTGACCGACGAACACCAGAAACTGGTTGAACGCCTCCACTGATGCCCCTCAGCTGTCCATCCTGTGGCGCGAGCTCCCCGACGGGGGCGAAGTGGTGCGGCCAGTGCCATGCGGTCTTCGCCGAGGCCGCGGACGTCCCTGAGCCGGTCGTCGGACGGCCGATGGCCCGTCCCGACCCGCCGCAGGTGATCGAGGAGTACAGCCGCTGGCGGGGCGGGCCGACGTCGATGGGACCGGTCGGCCGGATCAGCTGGACCGTCGGCGTGCTGTCCGTCGCGGCGCTGTCGGTCTTCTCGGGCAACCCCTTCTCGATCGGCGTGTGGTGCCTGTTCGCCGGGCCGCTGATCCTGCGCTCGGTCTGGAAGCGGGCCCGGATCAGCTAGCCGATACCCTCGACGCGTGGGTCTGCGCGACGTCGTCTACGAGCTCTACGAGCGACGCCTGGCCCGCGGTCTGGCCCGTGACCGCGCCCCCGTCCCACGCCACGTCGGTGTCATCCTCGACGGCAACCGCAGGTGGGCCCGGGCGGTCGGGGCCCGCGACGTCAACGACGGACACCAGCGCGGCGCCGACAAGATCATCGACCTCCTCCGGTGGTGCGACGAGGCCGGCGTGGAGCTGGTCACCCTGTGGCTGCTGTCCACCGACAACCTGGGCCGGCCGGAGGCCGAGCTGGCACCCCTGCTGCGGATCATCGAGGGCGTCGTGGCCGACCTCGCGGCCCCGGGAAACCGCTGGACGCTCAACATCGTCGGGGCCCTGGACCTGCTCCCCGACCAGACCAGCCGCGCGCTCAAGGAAGCCGCCGAACGCAGCGGAGGACGGCCCGGGGTCGAGGTCAATGTGGC
This sequence comes from Actinomycetota bacterium, assembly GCA_030775505.1. Next base: position 4,080 of record JALYIZ010000176.1, read on the forward strand.
CGTCGGCTACGGGGGGCGGCGGGAGATCGCCGACGCCGTCCGCGCGATGCTGCAGGCGCACGCCGCCACCGGCGCCACCCTGGAGGAGGTCGCGGAGGTCCTCGACGCCGAGCACATCTCCGAGCACCTCTACACCCGCGGGCAGCCCGACCCGGACCTGGTGATCCGGACCAGCGGTGAGCAGCGGCTGTCCGGCTTCCTGCTCTGGCAGAGCGCGCACAGCGAGTTCTACTTCTGCGAGGCGTACTGGCCTGACTTCCGCCGGGTCGACTTCCTGCGGGCGCTGCGGGCCTACGCGGCCCGCCAGCGCCGGTTCGGCAGCTGAGGGAGTGGACGTCGCGACGCGTTATGTCGAGCTCGGGTTGGCGTTCGACAGGCTCGAACGGGGTTTCGTCGACGCCTACACCGGGCCGGCCGAGCTGCGCGCCGCGGTGGAAGCGGGGCCGGCGCC
>JALYIZ010000177.1 GCA_030775505.1 Actinomycetota bacterium
AGCTCAGCCCGCGGGAACTGCTGCGAGCGGCGCCGGCCCTCCTGCGTGACTTCGTCCCCAACGCGGCGCGCAAGCCCCTGTCGATGCTGTTGTCCGCGCGGCTGGCGCTGCGCGCCTCCCTGGCCGACCAGGCGGCCTCGCTCGTCGCACAGGGGCTGCCGGTGCTGTTCGTCTGGGGGGACGAGGACCGGCTCGTCGCACCCGGAGCGCTCGCCGACGTGGTGTGCGACCTGCCCGCAGAGGTCGTCCACGGCCGGCACGGCTGGCTGCTCACCGAGCCCGCCGAGTTCGCGGCGCTGCTGCGTGAGGCACTGGTCGTCCACGCCATGCTCGAGCGCCGACAGAGGGGGCAGTCCCTCGTGCTCCCCGCCGGCACGTCACTGCGGGACCTCATCCCCCAGGAGCGGCGCAGCTCGGCCCGCCTCGGCTGACCCGGCAGGATCACGGCGTGACCACTCCCGACCAGCCGCGCCCCTGGCCGGGCCATCCCGTTCCCCTGGGGGCGACCTGGGACGGCGAGGGCACCAACATCGCCGTGTTCAGCAACCGGGCGGAGGCTGTCGACGTCTGCCTGTTCGACGACGAGGGGGCGGAGACGCGGATCTCCCTCGAGGAGTCCACCTTCCACGTGTGGCACGGGTACCTGCCACACGTCGGGCCCGGGCAGCGCTACGGGCTGCGGGTCGATGGGCCCTTCGACCCGGCGAGGGGTTTGCGGTTCAACCCGTCCAAGCTGCTCATGGACCCCTACGCCCGCGCCATCGACGGCAGCGTCGGGCTCGATCCCGCACTGTTCGGCTCCGTGCCCGGAAACGACGACCTCCAGGACCATCGCGACAGCGCGCCGCACGTGCCGCGGTGCGTGGTGGTGCACGACGCCTTCCCCTGGGGGGAGGACCGGCGACCCGCGACGCCCTGGTCGGACACGGTCGTCTACGAGCTTCACGTCAAGGGCTTCACCGCGCGCCACCCCGGCATCCCCCCGGCCCTGCGCGGCACCTACGCGGGTCTGGCCCACCCGGCGGCGATCGAGCACCTGTGCACCTTGGGCGTCACAGCGGTCGAGCTGATGCCCGTCCACCACTTCGTGTCCGAACCGCACCTGCTGACCAGGGGGCTGGCCAACTACTGGGGCTACAACTCCCTCGGGTACTTCGCCCCCCACGCGGCCTACAGCGCCAGCGGCTCCCGCGGCGAGCAGGTCCGCGAGTTCAAGGCGATGGTGCGCGCCCTGCACGGAGCAGGCATCGAGGTCCTGCTCGACGTGGTCTACAACCACACGGCGGAGGGCGACGGGACGGGGCCGACCTTGTCCTGGCGCGGCATCGACAACCCCGCGTACTACCGACTCGAGGACGGTGACAGCCGCCGGTACCGGGACTACACCGGCTGTGGCAACACCCTCGACGGGCGGTCGCCCCACGTCCTGCAGATGATCATGGACTCGCTCCGCTACTGGGTCACCGAGATGCACGTGGACGGCTTCCGGTTCGACCTCGCCTCGGCGCTTGCCCGGTCGCTGCACGACGTCGACAAGCTGTCGGCCTTCTTCGACGTGATTCAGCAGGACCCGGTGATCAGCCAGGTGAAGCTCGTCGCTGAGCCCTGGGACGTCGGGGAGGGCGGCTACCAGGTGGGCGAGTTCCCGCCACTGTGGACGGAGTGGAACGGCAAGTACCGGGACACCGTCCGCGACGTCTGGCGCGGCGCGTCCGGGGGGATCCGGGAGCTCGCCTACCGGCTGTCGGGCTCGTCGGACCTGTATCAGGACGACGGCCGCCGCCCGTACGCGTCGATCAACTTCGTCACGGCACACGACGGGTTCACCCTGCGTGACCTGACCACCTATGAGCGCAAGCGCAACGAGGCCAACGGCGAGGGAAATGTCGACGGCGAGGACGACAACCGCAGTTGGAACTGCGGGGTCGAGGGGGAGACCGAGGACGCCGCCGTCAACACGCTGCGCAGGCGTCAGGCGCGCAACCTGTTGGCAACCCTTCTGCTGTCGACGGGGGTGCCGATGCTGACGATGGGCGACGAGGTGCGTCGGACCCAGCGCGGGAACAACAACGCCTACTGCCAGGACAGTGACCTGTCGTGGATGCCCTGGGACCTCGGTCCCGAGGAACTCGCCCTTCGCGACTTCGTGGCCCGCATCGTGCGCTTGCGGGCGACGCATCCGGTGTTCCGTCAGAAGGCGTTCTTCCAAGGACACTCCGTGGCCGACGACGGGGTGAAGGACCTCGCCTGGTTCGGCGCCGACGGCGTCGAGCTCGACGACAACGACTGGTTCGACCCGTCGGTGCGCACGCTGTCCATGTATCTGGACGGACGAGGGATCCGCACGCGCGGCCCACGGGGCGAGCGCGTCGAGGACCAGTCGTTCCTGATGGTGCTGCATGCCGGCGACGAGCAGGCGTCCGTGACGCTGCCCCCCGCTCCGTGGGCGCAGCGTTACGAGGTGCTCCTCGACACCGCGACGGAGGACGCCCCCGGTGGGCCGGCATGGGCGCCGGGGTCGGTGCTGACACTGGCCCCGCGCTCGCTGCTCGTGGCCCGCGCCTGCCGTGAGCCGGCTACCGGAACGGCCTAGGCGCTCGCCACGAGGCCGAGGTCGGTGTCGGCGGGGAGCGCCGCATGGTGCGGCAGCACCCGAACCGTGTAACCGAAGGACCCGGCGCGCTCCAGAGGCACGTCGCCCTCGAAGCGGATCAGGCCGTCGTCGCCCGTGCCCGCGTCCTTGAGGGTGACGCAGGAAGGAGAACGAAGCTCGTCGACCTCGTCGACCCGGCCGTAGGCCGCCTGCACGGTGACGTCGTCCGGCCGGAGCCCGGCCAGGTCCACCGTGGCCCGCACGGTCATCCGGCCCCCCACCTCGGGGGCGTCGCCGACCCCGAGCGCCTCCACGTGCGCGACGCGGACCCCTGGCCAACGAGTCGCCACGACGGCGAGCCAGGCGGCCAGCTCCCGGGCGGGCGCGTAGGAGTCCGCGGCGAGGGAACGCGAGGAACGAGCCGCTGGCGTGTACAGCTCATGTACGTAGTCCCTGACCATCCGGCTTGCCAGCACCTTCGGGCCGAGGGTCTGGAGCGTGTGCCGGACCATGTCCACCCACCGGCTCGGGATGCCTTCGGAGTCGGTGTCATAGAACCGGGTTCGGACCTGCTTCTCGACCAGCTCGTAGAAGGCCGAGGCCTCCAGATCGTCACGCCGCGAGGGGTCCGAGACGCCGTCGGCCGTCGGGATCGCCCAACCGTTCTCGCCGTCGAACATTTCGTCCCACCACCCGTCACGGATGGACAGGTTGAGGCCCCCGTTGAGCGCCGACTTCATTCCCGAGGTGCCGCAGGCCTCCAGTGGCCTGAGCGGGTTGTTGAGCCACACGTCGCAGCCGCCGTAGAGGTACCGGGCCATCCCGATGTCGTAGTCAGGGAGGAAGGCGATCCGGTGCCGCACGTCCTCGGCGTCGGCGAAGCGCACGATCTGCTGGACGAGCTCCTTGCCCCCGTCGTCGGCGGGATGGGCCTTGCCGGCGATCACGAGCTGGACGGGCTGGGTGGGGTGCAAGAGCAGGTCGCGCAGCCGGCCTTCGTCCCGGAGCATCAGCGTGAGCCGCTTGTAGGACGGGACCCTGCGGGCGAACCCGATCGTGAGCACGTCGGGGTCGAATGCCGTGTCCGTCCAGGCGAGCTCGGCGCCGGACGCCCCGCGTTGCAGCCACGAAGCCCTCAGCCGCCGGCGAACCTCGTCGACGAGCCGGGCGCGCAGCACGCGTCGGGTGTGCCAGATGCTCGCGGCGGGAACCTTCGCGATCCCCTCCCACCCGGTCGCGTCCGTCGTGATCGACGGCCCGATCTCCCGCTCGGCCAGCTCGAACACCTCCCGGGAGACCCACGTGGGCGCGTGCACGCCGTTGGTCACCGAGCTGATGGGGACCTCCGCCGCGTCGAAGCCCGGCCACAGGGAGGCGAACATCTGGCGGCTCACGACGCGATGCAGCTTGGCCACCCCGTTGCGGCGCTGGGCCAGGCGCAAGCCCATGTGGGCCATGTTGAAGACCGCGGGGTCCTCCTCCACGCCGAGCTCGAGGATCCGGTCGACGGGGACCGCGGCAACGGCGTTGTCCCCACCGAAGTAGCGCTCCACCAGGGCCTGTGGGAAACGGTCGATCCCGGCCGGTACGGGCGTGTGCGTGGTGAAGACCGTCCCGGCCCGGACCGCCTCCTTGGCTTCGTCGTAGGTCAGGCCCTGCTCCACCAGCTCGCGGATGCGTTCGAGGCC
>JALYIZ010000178.1 GCA_030775505.1 Actinomycetota bacterium
GGAAGCCGGCCCGCTCGAAGAGCTCCTGCAGGTACAGCGCCGTCTGCGGCACGTTGGAGGCGTGCTTGAGCAGGGCGACGTTGCCGGCCATGAGCGCCGGCGCCGCGAACCTCATCGCCTGCCACAGCGGGAAGTTCCAGGGCATGACCGCGAGGACCGGACCCAGTGGCCGCCAGCGCACCAGGGCGCGACGGGCCCCTACCGGCCCCGGATCCACCGGTTGGTCGGCCAGCATCGAGGCCGCCCGGTCGGCGTAGTAACGACAGCCGGCAGCGCACTTGGCGGTCTCCTGACGGGCTGCCCGCAGTGTCTTGCCCATCTCGGTGGTCATCAGTGCGGCGACCCGTGGACCATCAGCGTCGAGAAGGTCTGCCGCGGAGCGCATCCATCCGGACCGCTGCTCGAACGTCGTGCGCCGGTACGCAGAGAACGCCTCTGCGGCGCGGGCCAGCCGTGCATCAAGCCCACTTTCCTCAAGCGCCTCGAACGTCCGTAACGTCCGGCCATCCGCCGGGTTGATGGTGGCGATGCTCATCCCCGGAACGTACCGGCGCCTGACCTGTCCCCCACCCATCTGGCCCCAGCAGAGGGTGACCTTCGACTCTGACGTGTCGCAGCCCGGCGACGCAGGCTGGACGAAGCCATTCCGGCTACCTGCTTCACCTGCGGAGGACACCATGAAAGCCCTCGTCTATCACGGTCCGGGAGCGATGGCCTGGGAGGACGTCCCCACCCCGACGGTCCTCGCGGACACGGACGCCATCGTTCGCGTCGACACCACCACCATCTGCGGCACCGACCTGCACATCCTCAAGGGCGACGTGCCCGGAGTCGTCGATGGGCGCGTCATCGGGCACGAAGCCGTCGGGACGGTCTCCTCCGTGGGCACCGCCGTCAAGAACGTCAAGGTCGGCGACCGGGTTCTCGTGTCCTGCGTGACTGCCTGTGGTGCCTGCCGGTTCTGCCGCGAGGGCCACTACGGCCAGTGCACGGGGGGCGGCGGCTGGATCCTGGGAAACCTGATCGACGGCACCCAGGCGGACTACGTACGGGTGCCTTTCGCCGACACGTCCACCTACCCCGTCCCTGCCGGAATCACCGACGACGAGCTGCTGATGCTCGCCGACATCCTGCCGACGGGCTACGAGGTCGGTGTCCTCAACGGCCAGGTCAGACCGGGGGACGTCGTGGCCGTCGTCGGTGCTGGACCCATTGGCCTGTCCGCCATCAGCGGGGCGAAGCTGTTCAGCCCCAGCCTGGTCATAGCGATCGACCTCGCCACCAGCCGGCTCGAGGCGGCCAAGATCTTCGGCGCCGACGTCGTGATCAACAACGGCCAACCGGACGCGCTGCTGGCCGTCCAGGAGCTCACCGGCGGCCTCGGGGCGGACTTGGCCATCGAAGCTGTCGGCGTCCCGGATACTTTCGAGCTGGCCGTCGACCTGGTCCGACCTGTCGGGCGAGTGGCCAATATTGGAGTGCACGGCAAGCCCGCCACCCTTCACCTGGAGCGGCTGTGGGCGCGTGACATCACCATCACGACCGGACTGGTGGACACCTACTCGACACCGACGTTGCTCAAGCTGTTGAGCAGTCGGCAGCTTGACGCCCAGCGGTTCATCACCCACCGCTTCGGCTTCGACGCTTTCATCGAGGCCTACGACGTCTTCGCCCGGGCCGGTGAAACCGGCGCGTTGAAGGTGGTGCTGAGCCAGAGCTGACGGTCAGGGCCGGTCGGGAGGGATCCCGGCCGGCCCTGCCTCGTAGATCAGGACTGGCGGACGATCGCCGCACGCCTGACCCGGTGTTCCTCGGGATCGATCTCCCCGCGCGCCAAGCGGTCGTCAAGGATCTGCTCCGGCCTGCTGCGTTCCCCGCGGCCAGCTCGGATGAGCCATCCGACACCAAGCACGACGAGGACCACGACCGCCGTCATCCCGACGAGCATCAGGATTCCCCAGCCGGTGCCCATCCCGCCGTTGTCCCAGTTCATCATCGGTATCCGTCCTTTCCGTTGCCGCGAGTGCCGACCCGCCCACCGTCGGCCAGACGGCCACACGGCCCCTTCGACCAGGCACGGGAACGCACCCGGGCTGCCCTGGCCGACCAGGGCTTCGGCGTGCTGACGGAGATCGATGTCAGGGCAACACTCGAGGACAAGCTCGGTGAGCTGATGGAGAGCTACGTGATCCTCGGAGCCTGCAACCCGCGATTGGCACACCAGGCGCTCGGGATCGACCGGAGCATCGGCCTGCTTCTCCCGTGCAACGTGGTGGTGCGAGCCGTGGCTGCCGGAACCGTCGTCGAGGTCGTGGACCCGGACCTGCTGGTCACTGCCACAGGGGACGACCGGCTCCGCGACGTCGCCAACCAAGCCAGGAAGCGCCTCGCCGCCGCGGTAGACGCGCTGGCCGCTCAGGAGCTGAACGTCACCTCGTCCACAGCACGCCGTGGCGGCGGGGTGACCGCCCCTCCCGCGCCGATCCGCAGGACCAACTGAGGGACGTCAGGGTGGGTCAGCTGCTCACGCAGCCGGGCCCGGATTGCGGGGTTCTCGACCGACTGGTTGAGGTAGGAGGCACTGGCCCCGTTCACCGTGGCGCTGAGCAGCACGCTGGCCAGGGCCTGCCCGGCCACGAGCCAGTCCCGGGTGCTGTCACTGGCGGTGGCGAGGATCCCCACGATCGGCCGGTCGGCTCCCGGGCGGTCCTGGCTGGGCCGGGCGCGGCCGGTCGGTCCCGAGAAGTCGCGCTGGAGGAATTCCGCCCGGTAGGAGGCTGCGGGACCCCGTGTGTGGTCGGTAGGCACACCGTCGGGCCGGAGGTCGCCTTCCTCCCGCAACCACCCGGCCAGCTCCCGATGGACCCCTCCATAGAGGACCAGCAGCCGGTCGGCGCGCCCGGTCAAGCCGGCGAGGGTCGCCCGGTCACCGGGCGTGTAGAGAAGGCGAAGGGTGGCTCCCTGTTCGGCCGCGGACGTCTGGAGCAGGAACGGCAGGCTCGGTGGCAGCTGCTCGGCGTCGAGCGGGCCCCGGTCGGTGCGGCGACGCCACACCGCCTCAAGAAGCGCACGGTCAGCCGGGGTGGTCTTCCACGCCCCCGCCTCGACCAGCCTGGCGAGCGGCCCACCCGGTCCGTCCGGCAGCGCGGTGGCGATTGGCCGATACCCGATACCCCGTGCGGCGACGCAGGCCAGATGCACCGCCGCCCCGCAGGAGATCGTCATTTCCCTGCGGTGCGGGTCGGTTGCGGGCAAGATCCTCATCGGATCGGACCAGACCTCGACGCAGTCGCGACGGACGACGAAGCGCCACGGCTGCGTGTTGTGCTTCGAGGGCGCCCAGCGGGCCGTCGAGGCGTACCAGGACAGCCGGTCGGCCAGGTCCGAGCCGGGCAGCGGCTCGGCGGACAGCGGCAGCGGGGGCAGCGGGGGCGGGACGGCAGCAGTTCTCATGGCACCTCCTCGGCTGCCCAAGACTGCGCGCCGGTCAGGCGATCTGACAGGGCCGAAGGTCCCGATGCGTGGCCGCACAGGGGCCACAAGAGAGGACCTAAGACTCCTGCGCGGCCCGCGGCCTCGACCTAGCGTGCCAGGGGTGACCCCGACTTCCCCGCCCCGGAACGACGACATCGTCACGCTGGACGTGCTCCTGCGAACCGGCCGGATGGCGCAGCTCAGGCCGGTCCGCGGGGCGGACGAGCCCGCCCTGCGCGATCTCAACGCGCGGATCTCGCTGGGCACCCGGATGCGGCGCTACTTCACGTCAAGCGAGGAGCCTGGCTCCTGGTACATCGACCAGCTCATGAGCAGCAAGAACGGGCATCAGGCGTTGGTCGCCTTCGTCGATGACCGCGTCGTGGCCCTCGCCGGCTTTGCGCGGCTCGAACGCGACCCGACGGTGGCCGACCTCGCGCTCCTGGTCGACGACGCCCACCAGAGCGAGGGGCTGGGTGCCCTGCTGCTCGAGCACCTGGCAAACCTGGCCGCCCACCATGGGATCGCCACCTTCGTGGCAGACGTGCTGATCGACAACACCCCGATGCTGCACCTGCTGTCCGGCAGTGGTTTCGCGGTGCGCTCGCACCCGGCCAGGGGGGTTGCAGAGCTGCACGTCGAGCTGGCCGACCGACCTGAGCTGCGCGCCGCCGTGCACCACCGCGACACCGTTGCGGAGCGGGCCTCGCTGCGCCGCGTCCTGGCCCCGCGCAGCGTCGCCGTCGTCGGGAGCTCCCGGTCGGGCTCCGTCGCTGACC
>JALYIZ010000179.1 GCA_030775505.1 Actinomycetota bacterium
GTCCCGCTGGGCCGGGTCCAGGCCGTCCACGTGGACGACCCGTCCGCGATCCCGGACGTCACCGCGGCGGCCGACGCGGTCGTCGCGGCCGACCTCGGCAGCGAGGATGCGGCGTTCACCGTGGAGCAGGCCGACGGTCACGAGCTGCAGTGGTACGCCAATCAGGAGATCGGCCCGCTGCTCGAGCTGTCCTGACACCTGGCCCTGCGTGGCAGCATGGGCGTTGCCCCCGTACGCCTTGTCCCCAGCAGGAGCTGCTGTGACCGTCGTCCCGATCCCCGTCAACGAGCCGGTCCGCACCTACGCTGCCGGCAGCGCCGAGCGGACCTCGCTCGAGGCGCGCCTGAAGGAACTGGGTGCGGCCGGGCCGCTCGAGCTGCCGATGACGATCGGTGGCCGCAGCAGGCTCGGCGGGGGCGCGCCGATCGACACCGTTCAGCCGCACCGGCACACCGCGGTTCTCGGCACGATGCGGGAAGCCACCAAGGAGGACGTGGCCGCAGCGATCGAGGCTGCGCTCGCGGCCGCGCCGGCCTGGCGGTCGGCCTCTTTCGACGACCGGGCCGGTGTTCTCCTGCGGGCTGCGGACCTGCTCGCCGGCCCCTGGCGGGACACGCTGAATGCGGCGACGATCCTCGGCCAGTCCAAGTCGGTGTTCCAGGCCGAGATCGACGCAGCCTGTGAGCTCATCGACTTCCTGCGGTTCAACGTGGCGTTCGGCCGGCGGATCCTCGACGAGCAGCCGGTCTCCGGAGCGGGGGTGTGGAACCGGATGGACCACCGACCGCTGGAGGGTTTCGTCCTGGCGATCACCCCGTTCAACTTCACCGCCATCGCCGCCAACCTGCCCCTCGCGCCCGCGCTGATGGGCAACACGGTGGTGTGGAAGCCCTCGCCGACGCAGCAGTTCGCGGCGCACTTCACCATGCGCCTGCTTGAGTCCGCGGGACTTCCGCCCGGCGTGATCAACCTGGTCACCGGCAACGGCGCCGCCGTCTCCGAGGTGGCCCTCACGCACCGGACCCTCGCCGGCGTCCACTTCACCGGGTCGACCGGTACCTTCCAGCACCTGTGGCAGTCCGTCGGGAACCGCATCGCCTCCTACGACACCTACCCGCGACTGGTCGGTGAGACCGGCGGCAAGGACTTCGTGCTGGCCCACCCCTCCGCCGACTGCGCCGCCCTGGAGGTGGCACTGGTCCGAGGGGCGTTCGAGTACCAGGGACAGAAGTGCTCCGCCGCATCGCGGGCCTATGTGCCGAGGTCCCTGTGGGAGTCCGGGCTCCGTGACCGCCTGGCCGACCGCGTCCGGACGCTGTCCTACGGCGACGTCACCGACCTGTCCGTCTTCGGCGGGGCGGTCATCGACCGGCGCGCGTTCGACCGGCTGGCGCACGTCGTCCGCTCGGCCGCGACGGACCCCGCACTGGAGGTCCTCGCCGGCGGGACGGCCGACGACGCGGTGGGGTACTTCGTGTCACCGACCGTCCTGGTCAGCAGCGACGCGGGACATGAGGTGTTCAGCCGGGAGTTCTTCGGGCCGGTGCTCGCTGTCCACGTCTACGACGACTGGGACGAGGCCTTGCGGCTGGTCGACACCGGGTCGCCCTATGCACTGACCGGCGCGGTCTTCGCGCAGGACGCCTATGCAGTCGCCTCGGCCTCCGAGCGGCTGCGCTTCGCGGCAGGGAACTTCTACGTCAACGACAAGCCGACGGGGGCGGTCGTCGGGCAGCAGCCCTTCGGGGGCGCGCGGGCGAGTGGTACCAACGACAAGGCCGGCTCGATCCTGAACCTGCTGCGGTGGACCTCGCCCCGGACCATCAAGGAGACGTTCGTCCCCCCGACAGACCACCGCTACCCGCACATGGGGTGAGTCCCCGGTGCGGGTAGCGGTGGGTGGAACTGGGTCTGTGCGGTGCGGCTAGACGCGCGAACGACGGCTGCCGGCGCTCATGAAGTGCCAAAGCAGGGCGACGACGGCGACGACCAGCAGGACGTGGATCGCGAAGGCGGTCACGTGGAAGGCGACGACGCCCAGGGCCCACAGCACGAGCAGGACTGCGGCGATGGCGAGAAACATGGTGACCCCTTCGGGGAGAGGACGGTGCGGTCACAGACACCTATCCCCTTACACCGCAACGGGAAACCGCGGCAGGTGACCGGCTAGCCCGTCGCCGACTGCACCACGGTGACGACGAGCGCCACGGTTCCCAGCGCGCCCATGACCAGGCCGAACCACGAGCGGCCGCGACCGCCCACGTCGGGCTTGGTCCGCAGTTCCCTCAGGGCGAAGATCGAGACAGCGAGCGCCACCGGCGCCGGAATCAGCGCGATGGCGAACAGCCCGAGGTAGCCCGCCGCGATGGACAGCCCGGTGCGGTTGACGGGCACCAGGGCCTCGAGGCCGCGCTCGCGTTGCGCAGGTTGCTGGGGCGGGTTCCCGTACCCGAGATATCCAGCTGCGGCGGGAGCCTGCGCCACGTGTGGGGTCCACGCCGTGCCGTCCCACCAGCGGATGTGGTGGTACGGGCTCCCCGGGTCGGGATACCAGGCGGCAGGGGGAGTCGCGGGAGAAACCATGCGCGGGACCGTACTGCAACCCGCGGCAGCAGTTCGGCGTGTCGTCCAGGTCAGCTGGCGGCGGGCGCGGGCTGACTGGCCTGCTGCTGCGGAGCCTGCTGCTGGGGCTGCTGCTGGGCCGGGGGCTGCTGCACGATGACCGGCGCCGGCTGCTGCACGATGACCGGCGCGGCAGGCGGCGGCGGGGCGGGGTTCTGCTGCTGGACGACGACCGTCGTGGCCGGTGACGGAGTCGTGCTGGCCGGCTGCGCGGTGTCGTTGCGGTTGGCGAAGTACAGGGCCAGCCCGACGAGCAGCACGACGAGCAGACCCAGCAGCCACAGCCAGGGGCTGCTGTCGCGCGCCACGCCTGTTTCGACGTCACTGACGACGCGGCGCCGGCGCACCGTGGTGACCACGGGGTCGACGGGAGTGGCGACATACGCCGTCGGCTCAGGGACCACGGTCGTGGTGGGGGGAACCTCGCGCCTCATGTGGGGCCTCCTCGTCGGCTGACCCCGTCCTTCCCCCGCTGCAGGGTCCGGAACCGTGATCCAGGACGCGTCAACCGTTCGGAGGAACCCGACGCGGCCGGCGAAGGCCCCGCACCAGGTTGGGAACGGTGATCCCCGAACGCACACTGACGGTGCTTCAAGCGATTGAGGGCTTGTGGTGGCGTTCATCCTATTTTTGACAGTGCGTTGTCGCCGAGGGGCGGTCGCGGGGTCGGCCGGCGGAGGACGTGACCGGCTGGGGTTCGGCGGCAGTGTCTGGCCGGCCACCGGGGCGACCGCGGTGCCATGTGCGTGACGGCTGGGACCACCGCGCACCTGTGTGACGCACGAGCAGGAAGGGATGTCCACAGGGCCTTCCGGAGCCGTCCGGCTTGCTCTACTTTGACCCGATCTTGGTGCAGGGGGGGCCTTGCGGATGAGTGCCGTCGACACGGTGGAAGCCGAGGTACGGGAGCTGGTCCGACGCCGCGGACTGGACCCGGTGCACGACCGCGGAGCGGTGCGGCGGCTCGTCGACGACGTCGTGACCGACTACGCGGAACGCACCCTGGCGTCGGCTCTCCCGCCACTGGCGGACACCGGCGCCATGGCCCGGACGGTGTACGACGCGGTCGCGGGGTTCGGGCCGCTGCAGGTGCACCTCGACGATCCCTCGATCGAGGAGGTGTGGATCAACGACCCGGGGCGCGTGTTCGTCGCCCGGCGCGGGCGCTCTGAACTGACCACGACCATCCTGACGGAGGCGCAGGTCCGCGACCTCGTGGAGAAGATGCTCAAGACCACGGGGCGCCGGGTGGATCTGAGCACCCCGTTCGTCGACGCGATGCTCCCGGACGGGTCGCGGCTGCATGTGGTCATCCCGGACATCACGCGCCGGCACTGGAGCGTCAACATCCGCAAGTTCGTGCTGTCGGCCAACACGTTGGACCAGCTGGTCGCGCTCGGCACCGTCACCGGCCAGGCGGCGCGGTTCCTGGAGGCCTGCGTCGTCGCGGGACTCAACATCATCGTCGCCGGGGGGACGCAGGCCGGGAAGACCACGCTCCTCAACTGCCTCGCCGGGGCGATCCCGGGGCGGGAACGGGTCATCACCTGCGAAGAGGTGTTCGAGCTGACCCTCGGGTTGCCCGATGTCGTCGCGCTGCAGACCCGCCA
>JALYIZ010000180.1 GCA_030775505.1 Actinomycetota bacterium
GCTGGTGGTCCACACCGACGGCCTCGTCGACCGGGACACCGAGGTCGACCTGGCTCGGGCCCTGTCGGTGATGGCGCCCGCGACCGGCCCGGATGGCGTCGCGGACGCGCTACTGGCGGCGGCCGACCTTGCCGGCCCGGCCCAGGACGACGTCAGCCTCGTCGTCCTGCGCCCGCTGCCGGACCGGCCTGCGCGGCCATGACGCCCGACGTCGCGGACCTGCGCTCCCGGATGCGCGCGTTCATCGACGGCGTCGTCATCCCGTGTGAGCCTCAGCTGCTCAGACAGGACGCCGCCAGTGGTGGCGTTATAGCCGACCTGAGGGAACAGGCGAAGGCGGCCGGCCTGTGGGCCCTCGGACATCCGGTGGAGATCGGCGGCGGGGGGCTGCCCCTGATGCAGTTCGCCCTGCTCAACGAGGTGATCGGCCGCTCCGAATGGGGGCAGTTCGCCGTGGGATCGGTGAGCATGCAAGACAGCGTGATGCTCCACCTCTACGCCTCGCCGGCCCAGCGGGAGCGGTGGCTGCGGCCCATGGTCGCCGGGGAGATCCTGCCGAGCGTCGGACTCACCGAGCCGGAGGTGGCGGGAAGCGATCCCACGCAGATCCAGACCAGCGCGGTGCTGGACGGGGGCGAGTGGGTCATCAACGGGCACAAGTGGTTCACGTCGGGGGCGCACCACGCCGCCTTCACGACGGTGTTCGCGCAGACCGACCCGGACGCGCCCAGCGCGCACGCCCGGGTGTCGGCGATCATCGTCCCGACGGACACGCCCGGCTACGAGATCGTGCGCGCCGTCCCCACGATGGGGTCGACCGTCGGCGACCACTGCGAGGTGCGCTACAACGGGGTGCGCGTCCCGTCGGACAACCTGCTGGGCCAGCGCGGCCAGGGCTTCGTCATCGCCCAGAAGCGCCTGGGACCCGGGCGGATCTTCCACTGCATGCGGTGGCTGGGGCAGGCGCAGCGGGCGTTCGAGCTGATGCTGGAGCGCGCTAACTCACGGTGGGCACACGGCTCCCTCCTGCGGGACAAGGGTGAGATCCAGCGGTACGTGGCCGAGTCGGCGGCGCAGATCCAGGCCGCGCGGCTGATGACGCTCGATGCGGCTGCGGCGATGGACCGCGGGGAGCAGGCGCGCGTGCAGATCTCGCTGATCAAGTTCCTGGGGGCGCAGATGCTGCACGACGTCGTGGACCGCGCTATCCAGGTGCACGGTGCCCTCGGCGTCAGCGCCGACACCCCGCTCGAGCGGATGTACCGCGAGGCGAGGTACGCGCGCATCTACGACGGTCCGGACGAAGTGCACCGGATGGTCGTCGCGCGGGCGCTGCTCAACGGTGCCGCGCCACCGTGGGCCTGAGGGCTCTCAGCTGGTGACGTCCTTGGTCCGCAGCCGTGCCCAGGCAAGGCTGAGGAACACAGCCGCGTAGGCCAGGTGCAGGGCGCTCCACCGCAACAGCTGCCCGCCGTCGACCGTGCTGCGCAGGAGCTCCCCGAACCCCAGCCAGTTGTGGGTGAGCAGCCAGGGGTGGATCGCGTTGAGCTGTGGCACCGCGTCGAGCAGCGCTGAGAAGACCGCGAGCCCAATGGTCGTAGCCATGGCGCCGATGGGGTTCTCGGTCAGGGTCGACACGAACAGCCCACCTGCGGCGAGGCCGAAGAGGGCGACGATGACGAACGCCGCGACCCCAGCGGCCCGCAGCAGCCCGTTGCCGATGCTGACCGTGTCGCCGGACAGGAGGGTGACGCGCTGGAGCCCGAACAGGAGCCCTCCCGTGACCAGCGCTACGCCGGCAACCGTCAGGACGGCCAGCGCGGTGAAGGTCGCGACACCGAGGGCCTTGACAGCCAGGACGCGACTTCGCGTCACCGGCACAGTGAGCAGGTAGCGCAGCGTGCCGATGTTGGCCTCCCCCGCGATGCTGTCCCCGGAGACCACTCCGATGACCAGCGGCAGGAAGAACGGCAGCGACACCGTCAGGGCGGTGAAGACGAGGAAGAGCCCGTTGCCCGTCACCTCGCCGATGAACTGCGGACCGTCCCCGCGGCGCGGGGTGGAGAGTTTGACGGCGACGCCGATGAACACCGGGACGACGGCCAGGACGAAGAGCAGGGCCAGGTTGCGCCGACGGCGCAGCACCAGCCGCATCTCGCCGCGGTAGAGCCGGCGGAAGGAGCCGGGGTAGCGCCGGCGGAGACCGACCGCACCGAGTGCCGGCGGGGCGAGCGGGTCAGCGAAGGACATCGAAGCCCTCCCCGGTCAGTGAAACAAAGAGGTCCTCGAGATCGGGGCGTTCGACGGACAGTCCCCGAAGCTTGGCGCCGGCGGTGACGACCGCAGCAGCGACCGCCTCCGGGGCGATGCTGCCGAGCCGGCCCTGCACCCAACCGTTGTCCTTGTCCTGCGCGATGTCGGCGACGCCGAGCTTCTTGAGCACTCGGGCGACGGCCGCGAGGTCCGGCGTCGTGAGCCGGACGACGGCTGCGCCGTCCGAGAGCACCTCACTGAGCGTCCCCTGGCGGATGAGGGCGCCCGCGTTCATGATGCCGACGTGGGTGGCGACCTGCTCGATCTCAGCCAGCAGGTGGCTTGACACGAGGACGGTGGAGCCGTCGGCCGCCAGCTCGCGGATCAGGTGCCGCACCTCGCGGGTGCCCTGCGGGTCCAGGCCGTTGGTGGGCTCGTCGAGGATCAACAGCTCGCGTGGCTGCAGTAGGGCGGCCGCCAGCCCGAGCCGCTGCTTCATCCCGAGGGAGTAGTTGCGGTAGCGCTTGCCTGCGGCCGCCGTCAGTCCGACGCGGGCGAGCGCCGACGCGATGCGGGGGCGGGTCGTGGCGGGGTCCGCGGTGGCGTCGCTGGAATCCAGTCGTCGGAGGTTCTCGGCGCCGGACAGGTAGGGATGGAAGGCCGGCCCCTCGATGAGCGCGCCGACCCGCGGCAGGACCTCGGTCAGCGACTCGGGCATCGGACACCCGAGCAACTCGATCTCGCCGCTGTCGGCCGCGAGCAGCCCGAGCAGCATGCGGATCGTGGTCGTCTTGCCCGAGCCGTTGGGCCCGAGGAAGCCGTACACGGCGCCGCGGGGCACCGCCAGGTCGACAGAGTCCACCGCGACCTGGTCCCCGAACGAGCGGGTCAGTCCGCGGGTCCGCACAGCGAGCGCGGCCTGGTCCCCCGGCGCCTGCTCCTGACTGCCCGGGAGGTCGCGGCGCCGCTGCTGCGTGGTGGTCACCCCTTGGTGCCGGCGGCGACCTGCTCAAGCATGGCCGGGTCGACGGCGCCGACGAAGACGCGGCCGTCGGGGGTCACCACGGCGTTGACGAGGGCCGTGTGGAGAAGCTTGGCGCCGTCGGGCAGCGTCGTGGTCAGCCGGCTGAACAGGTCTCCGGCGGCTCCGCCCTTGCCGCTCATGGGTCCGGTTGGCCCGCCAGCCAAGGGCGACGAGCCGGCGGGGAGCTCCAGGATCGAGGTCCACCCGGTCCCGATCACCTTCGGCGCTCCGGCAGTTTTGCTCTTCGGCGGAGCGGACGGCGCGCCGGGGGGCGCAGCGGAGGGGCGGTCACCGTTGCTCTTCCCGGCCAGCGCGTCGAGCGGGCTGCCCGAGACGGTCGAGCCTCTCGGTGCGGTGAACGAGAACACCCGGGCGGCCGGCTTCTTGTAGGACAGGGTCGCAAAGCCGATCTCGAAGACCGCGTCCTTCCCGGCCCCGAAGACCTGGACGCGCAGCGGCAGATTGTGTGCCGCGTCGATGGCGATCAGGACCCGGTGGACCGTGGATCGGCTGTCCCGAGGCGTGAGCACGAGCGTGTACGCCGGCTGGCCGGCGACCCGGGCCGTCCGGTCGACGGTGACAACGGTCGTGGGGTCGATGGCCTTGAGAGCCGCCTGCGCCGCGCCCAGCGGTGTGTAGCTGGCCACGTCCTTGCCGTGCGGGACCGCATCCGCGACGCCCGACGGCTTGGTCGCTGTGGGTGCCGACGTGCTGTGGGTCACGGCACCATCGGCACTGGAGTAGGTCCAGAGGTCGGCCCCGTTGTGGATCACGTCGGACTCGGCGAGCTGGCCGAGGAGGGCGAGGCGCTGCTTGCGCGGGCCGTCGAGCCAGACCTGCGCGGTGTGGGTCCCGGTGACCAGCGACTGCCAGTTCAGCGACGCGCCACGGTCGGCGCCGGGCAGGGACGGCAGACCCAGGCGCAGGGTCTCCACGACGGTGCCGGAGAG
>JALYIZ010000181.1 GCA_030775505.1 Actinomycetota bacterium
ATCATGAAATGTCGCCGCGCGAGCCGCCCCGCCGAGCGAGCCCCCGCCGCCCGGGCGCGGTCAGTCGTCGAACACGAGTTGGCTGGCCCGTGCCGGTATCAGCGCGACGGCCGCCGTCACCAGCACGGTCACCGCGAGCAGCCCTACGAAGACGTGATGGGTGGCCGTGGCGAGGGCCCCGCGCACGAAGTCGGCGATCGCGCCGTGCCGGCCCGACAGGGCCAACGCGGCGCTGTCGGCCGACGTCGGAAGACGACCTGCGACGGCGGGCGAAGGGTGCGCGAAGTCGTGGGCGAGGCTGGCGTTGGCCAGCGCCCCGAACACCGCTGCCCCGATGGCGCTGCCCATCGCCCGGGAGAACATGTTGGTGCCCGTCACGACGCCGCGCCGGTCCCAGCCGACGACGGACTGGACGGCCACGACGGTGGGTGAGGACGCAAGTCCCATCCCGATCCCCGTGACGAACATCGCCCCGGCCACCTCCCACACCGAGGATCCGGCTGTCAGCAGAACGGTGAACAGGGAGCCGGTGACGGCGAAGACCATCCCGATCAGCGCGGTGTTACGGAAACCGATGCGCATGTAGACGCGCCCGGACAGGGACGCCGCGATGGGCCAGCCGATGGTCAGGGCACCGAGGGCGAAGCCCGCCTCCACGGCGCCTGTTCCCAGCACGCCCTGCACGTACGTGGGTACGTAGGACGACAGCCCGATCAGCAGCGCCCCGACGCCCAGGGCCGTCAGGTTTCCCCCGACGAGGATGCGGCGCTGGAACACCCAGAGCGGCAGCACCGGCTCGGCTGCCCGCTTCTCCACCCGGACGAAGGCGAACAGTCCGGCGACGGCCGCGCCCAGGATGGCCGCGGAGGTGAGCGAACGCCAGGCCCACGCGTTGCCGCCTTCGAGCAGCCCCAGGATGAGCAGCGAGCAGCTGACCGTGAGCAGGACAGTCCCGGCGTAGTCGATCCGGTGCGGCCGCTTGACCACGCTCTCCGCGAACCGCCGGCGCAGCGCGAGGAGCGCGACGGCGCCGAGCGGGATGTTGATGAAGAAGATCCAGCGCCACGAGATGTACTCGCTGAACAGTCCGCCGATCGCCGGGCCCAGCACCGATGACGCGCCCCAGACGGAAGCCACGTAACCCTGTACGCGGGCTCGCTCCTCCACAGAGTACAGGTCGCCGATGATGGTGAGCCCCATCGGCTGGATGGCGCCGGCACCGATCCCCTGGAGCCCTCGTGCGGCGATGAGCGCCGGCATCGACCAGGCGAACCCGCACAGCACGGAGGCGGCGACGAACACCGTCACACCGAAGATCAGCACCGGCTTGCGGCCGACGACGTCGGCAAGCTTGCCGTAGATGGGCACCGTGACCGCCTGCGTGAGCAGGTAGACCGAGAACAGCCAGGGGAACTGGCTGAAGCCACCGAGGTCACGGACCACGCTGGGCACCGCGGTGGCGATGACGGTGCTGTCGAGTGCGATCAGCGCGGTCGTCAGCATGATCGCGCCGAGCACGGGCCCGCGCTCCGAGCGGAGCCCCACTGCCGAGCGGGTGGCGGGCTCCGCGGTCGCGGTCACAGGTGGGCTCCCTCGGGCGTCGGCGGCGTCACCAGGTGACAACCGGCCGGGCGCTCGGTTGTTCCAGCGGCGTCAGGCGGGCTCGGGCAGGGTGGCGAGGTCCATCCAGTAGCGGGCCAGCTCGCTGACGCCTTCGCGCAGCCCGGACAGGCTGGCCGGCTTGGTGACGTAGGAGTTGGCCCCCCGCTCGTAGCTGGCCGTGATGTCCTCGGGCCGGTCCGACGAGCTCAGCACCACGACGGGGATGGCGCGCAGGGCCGGGTCAACCTCCATCTCGGCCAGGACGTCGAGCCCGCCCTTCTTCGGCATCTTCAAGTCGAGCACGATCAGGTGGGGGCGCGGGGCACCGATGAACTCCCCGCGCTGGTGCAGGTAGTCCATGACCTGGGCGCCGTCGGTGACGGTGCGCATCTCGACCCCGGTCCCATGCGCGTCCTGGAATGCCCGGCTGGTGAAGAACGCGTGGTCGGGGTTGTCCTCGGCGAGCAGCACGCGGGGCCGAGGTGTAGGGGCGTTCATCGGGCGGGCTCCTCAATCGGGGACGTTGAAAGGGGGGCGGTCCAGCTCCGGACCACGGTCGTGGGTAGAGAAACCCGCACGGTCGTCCCGCTGTTCAGCCCCGGACTAGGCCCATCGAGGACGATCGTCCCCCCGATGGATTCGACGATGCGTTTGCAGATCGGCAGGCCCATGCCGGTCCCTGGCACGGAGCCGTGTGCCCCCTCCAGCCGCTCGAACACCTCGAAGGCCTTCTCCCGGTATTGCACGGGAATCCCCTTGCCGTTGTCGGAGATGAGCAACAGCGCACCGCCGGAGCCGTCGTCAAGGGCGAGGACCGAGACGTGCGCCTGGGCAGGACTGTGCTTGGCGCCGTTGTCGATCAGGTTGGTCAGCAGCTGCCGTGCCCGCAGCTCGCTCATCCAGACGACGGGGAAGCTGCCTGAGACGTCGACCGCGGTCCCCGGCTGCATGATGCGCACCTCCTGGGCCACCGACTCGGCGAGGGAGCCGAGGTCGACGGCCTGCGCCGCCGGCTCGCTGCGGCCGATCCGGGACAGCTCGAGCAGGTCCTGGATGAGGTTCTGCATGTAGAGGGCGTTGACCGAGATGCGGTCGAGGTAGTGGCCCCCTTCACCCTGGAGCTCGCCGGCGTGCTCCTGCGCCAGCACATCGAGGTAGCCCAGCACCGAGATGATCGGGTTCCGAAGGTCGTGGGAGACGCTGTAGATCAGGGTCTGGAGCTCGGCCGTAGCGGCCTCCGCCGCCTGCCGGCTGCGGGCCTCCTGTTCGAACAGGCGGCAGCGCTGCAGCGCGAGGTCGACAAAGGAACCGACCCGGTCGAGCAGGAGCTCCTCCGCGGGACCGAACAACGGGGCGAACGCACCGGCCTGCAGCACCAGCCAACCGTCGGTGAGCCGGCAGGCGAACCCGCCATCGCGGGTGACGACAACGATCAGCCGCACGTCGCTCCGGCTGACCTCGGCGAATATGGACGACTTCTGTTCCGCCGTCAGCCCGACCATGGCCAGCGCATCGCCCCCCCGGTCGAGCAGCGCGGCGCCGCGCGCCCCGAACAGGCGCACGACGGCGGGGACGATGGCATCGGCGACCTGCGTGGCCGTCGCCGCTGCCATCAGCTGACGTTCGGCCGCTCCGAGCTCGATCAGGTCGGCCGCCCGCCAGGCCGAACGCAGCCAGGACGGGACCAGGAACGCCAGCACGATGAGGCAGACGCCCGTCATGCCGATCAGCGTCGTGATGAGCTGACTCGTGGCGCCGGGGTTGCCCGACCCGCTGCCGGCCACCAGCGCCACGGAGATGACGACGGCCCCGAGCCCGAGGGCGCGCATCCGGTGTCGCACGACGGACGGCTGGCCGTTCCCCGCCCGCCAGAGGCCGGCGGCGCTGACGACCGACTGGGTGGTCCAGCCCACCAGGAACAGCAGCAGGAAGACCAGGAACCAGGCGGTCCTCGGCTCGCCAGGTTGCGGGAAGCGGGGTGACGCGACCGTCACCAGCATCTGAGTCGCGGTCAGCCCCAACGCAACCTGATGGCTGCGCCGGCTCAACGCTCCCAGCGAGTAGGCGAACCGGACGAGGAAATAGGGCACCAGGAGCAGCACGCAGATGAGAGCGACTGTGTACCCATGGCGCAGCAACGACCCGTCGTCGGTCACCTTGAAGAACCCGGCCACGACGACAGCTCCGAACACCGCGAACATCGCCAGCGCCCACCCGGTGGGGGCGTTCCGTCGACGCCCCCACCGGTGCCCGAGCACGGCCACCGCACTGCCGAGGACAATCAGGTCGACGACCTTGGCGGCGTTGAGCAGCAACGTCGGCTGCGGAGT